>CAZNLG010000001.1:0-4476 GCA_964573765.1 uncultured Candidatus Bathyarchaeia archaeon
ACACCCAAGCATACAATATCTTAAAAATCTTCTTTGGTGAAGACGCACGACAAACCTAAAGGTAAAAACTAAACATGCCCTACTTGAACTTAGGTACCATGCACCATTTACGTTTGTCGGTGCTTCAGTCGGGGTAACAGTAGCTCTTGTTTTTTCATTTCTTCCATGGTATCTTACAAGTGCTTGGCTTATTTTTCATGTTCTTCACCCGTTTCATATGTTTTTAAGTTCAACCGCAACTACGGCTGTTTTTTGGAGACATAAAAAGAAGATTACCGAAGCTTTTGTGGTTGGAGTTGTGGGTTCGGTGGGGATCTGCACCATATCAGACATAATAATTCCCTATTTAGGAGTTCTTCCGGTTGAAACAATAGAGTTTCATCCATGTTTTCTAATTCATCCACAACTTGTTTTTCCACCTGCCATCGTTGGGGTTCTGGTTGGAGTTTTTCTTACCCAAATAACAAGAAAGTCAAGTCTTTTTTCCCATGGTTTCCATGTTCTTGTATCAGCTCTAGCTTCAACTTTTTATCTTGTTGCTTTTGGCTCTCTTAGTTTAGTTCAAATATTACCCCTAGTTTTTGTTGTAGTTTTCCTTGCTGTTTTAATCCCCTGTTGTACTTCTGACATACTCTTTCCTATGTTGTTTGTGGGAGGCTTAATTGAAGAAGAACCCTTTGCTCATAGACTTTTTGGTAAGAAAAAAGTTACAAAAACTCTGGAGTAACCTAAGTTTAAATAGCTTTTTAAATAACTTTTCCAACCATAGTATGTTGGATGAATTTTCTTGTACAATAACATTGAAGAACGTAGGAAAAGAAAAGTTCTTTTCCAACCTTTGATTTTACCACATTTTTTTATGTTGTTTTTTCTAGCTATTTTTTTGCTTCCTTTCTTTCTTGTGTTTCTTGGTCCGATTTTTAGGTATGGATTGGGGTTACCACCTGCACTTGTCATACTTGTGGTCTGGTTTTCCCTTTTTGGTAGTGCTGTAAACTTTCCTGTAAAAGAAGTTGTTTCAAACCAGCCTATCATCGTTTCTCGTGAAGTATCTTTCTTTGGATTTAGATGGGTTATGCCCGATGTCACTACGGGTGAGCAAAGAACGATAATAGCATTAAATCTTGGTGGAGCAATAATCCCTATCTTGGTATCCATATACCTTTTAACCTACAGTATCCCTACCTATGATCCATATCCTTTTTCTTCATACATCAAAGTGATTGTTGTTACGGTTGTGGTTGCTATTGTAGCTAAAAAAATTTCCAAGGTTATACCCGGACTTGGAATAGCAATACCGGGGTTTATTCCTCCTTTTCTAACGGTTTTTGTTACACTTTTAGTTTTCCGGTTTTATGGTTTAAGCAACCCCTACATCATTGGTTACGTTGCTGGGACGATGGGTACTCTTATAGGTGCCGACCTTCTAAATCTTCACAAAATATCTAAGCTTGGTGTTCCATTGGTGAGTATAGGTGGAGCCGGAACGTTTGATGGGATCTATCTTACAGGTGTGGTTTCAGTGTTTTTGTTGTTCCTCCTAACCTAAACAAAATTAACCTTAAAATTAAAGAAAGTTAAATTGATACCTTATGAAAACCGGGGTATTTTTTCATGAAGTTTTTAGTCAAAAAGATTGGCCCATCATAGGAAATAAGTTTAAAAATTTTCCGAAGGTAATGGAAGAAGTTTTAAAGCTCCCAAACGTAGTTCTGTTTAAACCCAAACCAGTGGCTGAAGAATTACTTTTAAAAGTTCACACAAAAGGACTTGTTGAGAGTACAAAATCAGCATGGTACTATGATGGAGCTTCAATTTCTGTTGGTGGTTGTGTTGAAGCTGCTGAAAAAATTTGGCTTGGGGAAATAACCAATGCTCTTGTTTTTGATGTTGCTGCTGGGCATCATGCTGGGCCTTCTTCTGCTTGGGGTGGAACCTACCTTTCATGTACTGGTCCTACGATAGTTAATCTTCGTGAGAAATTTAATGTTAGAAGGTTTGCTATTCTTGACACAGATAGTCATCATGGTGATGGTACAAGAGCTGTGTTTATGGGTGATAAGGATGTTTTACATGTTTGTTTTTGTAGTCGTGATTTGGTTGAAGATGAAGGAACAAAAATCGACGTAAATGTTGGTTGGGAAAGTAATGATGAAGAATATCTGAAGAAAGTTGAAACAGTTTTCTTTTCACAGGCACGAAACTTTAAACCTTCTATGGTTATTCATCTTCTTGGTCATGATACCTGTATAGGTGATTATGGAGATAGAAACTTAACCAAAGAGTTTTACCCAAAACTTGTTAAAACTGTTAAAGACCTTACATTGGAAATATGTAATGGAAGATACCTTGTGGTAACACATGGTGGTGCAAGAAGAGATGTTGCAGAGTACATCTTTCCGGAAATTATAAAAATCTTGGCCAAAGATTAAATTTTTTCCAAAATTTCTAAGAGTTCATCAAGTTTACGTATAATCCAGTCTGGTTTTTCCTTTCTTAACGCTTCTTCACCACATAATCCTGTCAAAACAGCTATGGTTTTAACTCCAGAAGCCTTTCCAGTTTTTATGTCTATGGGGCTATCCCCGACAAGTACACATTCATCCATTTTCACATTTAGTAGGTTTGTTGCTTTTAGAAGTACTTCTGGAGATGGTTTGTAATTTTTAACATCTTCTCTTGTTATGATTGCATTAAAATACCTTTTTAACCCAAAACGGGTTAAATCACGTTCAACAGGAATTCTTGGTGTCGTAGTTACAATTGCAAGTTTAAATCCTCTAAGAATAAGTTGTTCAAGAACCTGTTTAACTTCAGGAAAAGGACGACATTTAGAGAAACTTACTTCTAAATATTTTCTGTAAAACTCTTTTTCAACTTTTCTTATCGTGGAAGTTTCTATTTCTGGAATTTTTTCCTTAAGAATTTCCGTGAGAGGTCGTCCTGCTTTCTTCCCAAGTAATTTAGCTTCAATGGTGGGTAGGTTAAGTTTTTCTAAAACAAAATTGAGGGCTTCATGAATAACATGCATGGAATTCATTATGGTTCCATCAAAATCAAACAGTATCGCCTTAATCTTCAGCTAGTCATCACCCTATTCCCTGCCTTAAGTTAAGCTGTCCCAAAAATAAACCTTAAAACTATTTATTCTTACGGTTAAAGAATTTTAGGTTTTTGTGTATGTTAAACTTAAAAGTTAAAATTTAGGTTAAACACCATTTTTTTGGTGGTTGGTTTGGAAATAAAAACCGTTAGAGTAGAAATACCAGAAGGTTGTAACCTTATCTTAGGTCAGAGTCATTTTATAAAAACAGTTGAAGACCTGTATGAAGCAATGGTAAACTCTACACCAAACATAAAATTTGGGATAGCTTTTTGTGAAAGTTCAGGAGCATGTCTTGTAAGACATGCTGGAAACGATGAAGAACTTGAAAAAATAGCAGCTGAAAATGTTCTTAAAATTGGGGCTGGACATTGTTTTCTTGTGTTTTTAAAAAACGCTTTCCCCATAAATGTCTTAAACACCGTTAAAAGTGTACCTGAAGTTTGTTCGATTTATTGTGCAACAGCAAACCCTGTTGAAGTGGTTGTAGTTGAGACTGAACAAGGTAGAGGAATTCTTGGGGTTGTTGATGGCTTTAAACCTAAGGGTATCGAACAAGAAAGAGATATTGAAGAAAGAAAAAAGTTTCTAAGAAAAATTGGGTACAAACTTTAACTCAACAAGAATTCTGTTAATTTTCTTTGAAAAAGCATTTTTTTAAGAAGAACACTGCTTTTAACCCATTCTCTTAATGGAACCTTTAGTTTGGCTGTAACGTAGGTTAAGATTTCTCGAAAACTTTTAAATGTTTGAGGTTTACTTTTTAATGCTTTTCTGAGACTTTCTCTAACGTTCCAGACACCCACAGGCATGGTGTATCCACTGTAAATTTCTCTAAAAACAAGAACGGATGCTTGTCTACGTTCAAACCTTAAGGCTTCAGCTACTGCAAGTCTTGCAGCATAATAACATCCTCCAACGTTTGCATAGGTTTTTCTTCCTCCAAAATCTTCAAAATCACCCATAAGTTCAGGTGTTTTTCCTTTAAGGTTCCAAACAGTGCCTGGAAACCATGCTTCAATCCATTCAAAACTCCAACTACCGGGTATGAATATCGCTATGAAGAGGTTGTCTAGATTTTTAAAAGTATAAACCCTGTATTCGTTTATTGTATCGTAATGTTTTATCTCTTCGATTAAGTTTAACGATATAATGTTATCTACAGCCGTGATACTCCATCTAGTTGGAACAATCCTTCGACTCTTAATTCTACCAAGCATTCCAAGGCTTAGGGAAAAATTAATTCTTGAAACAGGAACTCCTGAACTATAAAGTTTAAGAACAGCTTCTCCAGCCTTTAAATCATAATCATAAAAACATTTTTCAAGGTTTCTATCAGTTTTTATCGTTGAAACCTTAAGTTCCCTTAAAGG
>CAZNLG010000001.1:4486-28274 GCA_964573765.1 uncultured Candidatus Bathyarchaeia archaeon
GGTTGAGAATACCCATCAAAAACAACAGTTCCAGTTGGTTTTTTGGAAAAAGTGGCTTCTCCATCAACGGGTTGAGAACTTAAAGCTATTTCTTGAAGAAGTTCAAAAAGCTTTCCACCTTTTCTAACGTCATCTATCCTTGTTGAAAATTTACCCCAAACCAAGGAAAACCTAAAATTCAAAATTTCTTCAAGCGTTTTTCCAACCCAATTTTCAGGTGAATCAAGTTGAGAAGTATCTCCACGAAAAGGTGGAATTAGGGGTCCAACATAAACCTTTGGATAACCAAAACGTCCGACAAAAATACTTGGGGGAGTTGTTCCTTCTACAGAATCTAACTCAAAAATTTCTCTATGTTTTAACATCATACCCAACCTAAGAAGAATCGGACAGTAAGGTTTTCCACAAAGCATTCTCCCAGCTTTACAAAGAAGACAAAGCAGACTTGAACCTTTCACGATTCTAACGTTTTTAAAGTTTAAACTTTGTACCGTCAATGTACAAACCATAGTTTAAGCGATAGTTACGCGTTATTTATTGGTAAAAAAGAAAGAAGTAAAATTTAAGGATGTTTTTCAACAAAAAAAGTTTTTCCTTACTTTACGGAAGTTAAAAGAGTTTCTAAGGCTTTCCCTACAGAAATTTTTGGCTCTACCTTAACCTTCTTAATCTTGTATTGTTCAAGTAAAGTAGAAGCTCCAGGTCCAATCTCACCAGCAACAACGGTATCCACACCTCGTTCTGACAACATTTTCACGACTAGGGGGCCAACTCCAGACCTGTAGGTTAAGGCTGGATTTTTAACTACTTCTACATTTTTAACTTTTTTTCCTTCAACTTCCACCAACGTAAAGGTGTTTGCTCTACCAAAAACATCTGAAACTTTATTTTCCAGCCCTTTATCTCCATCTGTTGGAAAAGCAAATTTAACCTTTTTCAAGGTTTCTCAACCTTAACCTGTTGTAAAAAATTAGAGTTTAATTTTTAAGATTGTTAAGTTTTCAGGTTTTCTTTTTCTCCATTATTTTTTTAAGTTCTTCGATTCTTGCTTCCACACCTTTGATTTCGTCATCCAATTGTTTTTTGTATGCTTCAAGTGAAGCTAATTCTTCTTCTGGTGTTGGTGTATAAGTGTAGGGTGAAAACAGGTATGGGTTAAAACTTGTTTGTGAAGTGGAACCCTTTCTAAGTTCTTCAAGCCTCTTCTTTATAGCTTCCAGTTCTGATTCTATTGTTTTCGCTTGTTGTTCCAACATAAGTTTTTCTTGTTCTTTCGTCAGAATGGGGGTTGGTGTAACTGGTGAAATATTTGGTGAAGTTTGTCCAGTGTAAGATGGTATTGACCCAGTTGAGATAAGCCATTCAGCCGTAGGCGGAAGTCCTGATGCAGACCTACCGATCCATCCTGGTGAGTAACCAAATCTTATCCATCCTGGTAATCCAGTTAAGTAATACATTCTTCTCCATCTGTAACCCATGTTAACCTACACCTCCCCAGCTTGTTTTGTTAGTAGTAGGTAGGATACCCATACCAGAATGGTGGTCTATACCAAGTTGTGTAACCGGGATATCCGTAGGTTCCCATAAAGTAGGGTGCAAGGAATAACCACCATGCTCCTCTTCCAAACCACCATCCTGGTCTTTGCCATGGTGGAAGCCAACTCCATGGCCCTCTACCTGGCCATGGTCCAAACCATCTTCCACGACCTCCTCCAAACCATCCCCATGCCATTTTTTTCACCTAAGATAATTTGTGCATATGCACATATTTAAGTTTTACCTTTAAGCTCTTCGATCCTCTTCCTAATCTGTTTTAATTGTTCTTCCAAAACCTTCATCTGATTTTCAAGCATAGTTATCTCTTGTTCTCTTGTAGGTTGAGTTGGTGTTGGTTGTGGAAACGTTGATGGACCAAAACCCATACCAAACCTCATACCACGACCCATACCCATTCCTCTTCCCATACCTCTACCCATACCCATCCCAAAACCAAGTATAGATGGACCAACAGTTAAACGACCACTCTTGTAAGCTTCAATAGCTTCCCTAACCGTACCAAACGCACCAGTCACAATCTTAACACCTGCTTGAGTTAAAACCTGATATGCATTGGGTCCTACTTGCCCGGTTATAACTACTTCAACACCCCTATCCACTATTGTTTGAGCTGCTTGAATACCTGCTCCACTTAAGGCTCCAGCACTCACATTTGGTATTGCTTCAAACTTCATGGTGTCAGGGTCTACTAGGATAAAGTAGGCACATCTACCAAATCTAGGGTCTACTTGAGCATCTAAACTAGCATCAACAGCTGTTACACATACTTTCATTTTTATTACCATGGAAAGGTGCAAATGCACAAAATATAAGTTTTACTAAAGTTTTACTACCCAGAAAAGAACCAACTACAATAAAAGGTAAGGTGTAAACAAGATTGAATTACCTAAAATTTCCCATGGTTGCGGTCATAGGAAACCGAAAATCAGGTAAAACCATCTTCATCGAAGCCTTAGTTAAAGAACTGGTAAAAAGAAGATACAAGGTAGGAACCGTTAAACATATTCACCATAGAGACTTTGCCCTTGATACTCCCGGAAAAGACACATGGAGACATACAAAAGCCGGAGCAAAAAGTGTGGTTTGTATCTCTCCAAATGAAATATCCATAATCCGTAGGATAAACTCTGCCGATAATAAACTTGACAATTTTTTAGGTTTTCTCCTAGATGAAGAAATTGATGTATTGATAATTGAAGGTTTTAGAAGACTTCTTGAAAAAAATGAAAAAATACCTAAGATAATTACAGCCAAAACAGAAAATGAAGCAAAAGAAATTTTAAGGGAATCAAAAAACGTAATCGGAGTTAGTCTACAAACAACAACTAAAGAAAAAGTATTAGACATACCTTGCTTTGGGACGGATAAAGTAGAAAAACTGGTAGACTTTTTGGAAGAACTATGGAAACCTCAAAAAATCTTTAAAAGCCTTCCAAAACTAGATTGTGGTCTATGTGGATTTAACAGTTGTTTTGAACATGCAAAAGCCATTAGTGAAGGAAAATCAACCATCAAAAATTGCCCGGTTTTGTTTGGAGGAGCAGTATCCATAACCTTTAACGGTAAAACAATTCCGTTAAACAAGTTTTTACAGGACTTGGTTAGAAATACGGTGCTGGGTTTAGTTTCAACCCTAAAGGGAGTTAGGATTAAAGGTGGAGAAACCTTAACAATATCGGTTTATCAACCAAACTTAGAAGAATAAAGGGAACTCTGCAACTTTAAAAATGTTCTCATTTTTAAATAAAACTTTTATTTGACCGTGAAGAATCCTACCTTAGGAGGTTGGTGGAAGTACAGCCGAGGTCTGAGACCTCAACCTTAGACTATGGTTGTTTTCCACCAACCTCCTAAGCTTCCATTTTTTCTTTAAAAATCTTCACGGTTCTTTGAATAAATTCTTCAGTTAAAACTCCGTTGGGTGTTGGTGTTTCAAGTATTCTATGGGGTATTTGTATCTTTTCAAGATTAAATCCTTCTCTAACCTTAAACTCATATTTTGCCTTTAGTATTCTTCTACCCAGTTTTATCAGGTCTTCCTTAGTTAGATTGTATTCAAGTACGTTAAGGGTTTTAATTACCATGTCAGGTGTATAGACTCCTCTCCCAAAAAAACATACAACTAAACTTGAAAGAATTTGTCTCCAAGATTCTTCGTTAAGAAGGTTTTCTGCAATTTCTTCCGGAGTTAACTTTTTCCCAGATTGAGCTGCCTTTTCATCAAGACTGTAACCAGCCCCATCCAGGTGGCTATGTCTTGAACCAACCATGTAACCAACGTGAGCAGCTGGACCTGTATGATAACCAGGCATTTCGTTTCCACCAAACGTTAAAGCAAACTCTTTTCCACCATATTTTGATGAAGCATATTCAACACCATGAGCTAAAGCCCTAAAAAACTCATTAGGCTGGTTTACAATCATTCGTATGGCTTTTTTGTATCCATCAAAATTTCCCCATCTTAGTTCCACACCAACAACTTCTTTAGAAACAATTTTTTTCTCCAACATTTCGGTTGCCCATGCAAGAGCAACCCCTGTACTCATAGCATCTAAACCTAAGATTTCAACTTCATCGATAAGTTTGAGTACATTTTCAGTCGAGTTAACCCCAAGCATAGAACCTAAAGCATAGATTAATTCGTAATCATAGGAAATCATTTTTGTCTTGTAAAAGTATGGTTCAGTCTCATAGGGTTCTCTTAGGGCTGCTATATGAATACAACTTACCGGACAATGAGAGCATCCTACCCGTCGACCAAGATGTTTCTCAGCAAACTTTTCACCAGAAATTTCTTCAGCTGCTTCAAATTCTGCTGTTGTAAGGTTTCTTGTTGGTAGACCCTTCAACAAATTTAAGGGGTTAATGTTCATAGCTGTACCTAACTCATGGTATTTTTTCATGAGGGGAGATTTCACCAGTTTATCAAATATTTCCTTGTAGGTTTCTCTGTAAAGTTTCGGGTTCTTTGGTTTAATCGACCGTTTACCTGAAACCACCAACGCTTTTAACTTTTTACTTCCAAAAACAGCCCCTAAACCAAGTCTACCAAAATGTCTGTAAGTTTCAGTTACTACGCATGCATAGGAAACAAGTTTTTCTCCAGCAGGTCCTATACGCATAATTGTCCTAACTCCGGGGTTCCCTTCTAATTCTCTAAGGATTCTTCCGACCGTGTAGCTGTCTCCTATCCCCCACAATGCTGAAGCTTCACGAAAATATACCTTATCACCATGGATGGCTAGGTAGATGGGGGTTTCACTTGCACCCTTTATTACTATTGCACCATAACCAGCCATTCGGATGGCTGTTGCACTTCGACCACCACAATGACTTTCACCAAGGTTTCTGGTGAGTGGAGATTTAAACATAGCAACGGTTTTTGAAGCTAAAGGAAAAAAACCTGTAAGCTGCCCAACAGCAAAAATTATCGGATTTTTCGGGTCTAAGGGGTCTATGTTTTTTGGACATTCTTCTTTTAGAAGTTGAATTGCAACACCTGTACCACCCAAATATTCTTCAAATAGGTCTCTACGTTCTTCAACCCAAGACCTTCTTCTGGAAAGGTCTATGTACAGTACTTTTGTGATAGGGTCTTTCTCAATCATTTTTATGTTCCACCCACTTCAAGTTTTAAAACTTCATGAGGACAAAATTCGACACAATAACCACAATAGGTACAGATTATAGGTTTGTTAAGTTCTTCATCCCAAAACACAGCCCCAATACTACATGCTTTAACACAATTTTGACAACCAATACACTTGTAGGTATCGAGTACAACACCACCCCCAATTCTTGGTTTAAGAGCTTCTGTTGGGCAGACTTTTACACAAGGGGGGTCTGAACATGCTCTACATACAGTAACAACAAATCCACGTTCAACTCCGCCTGCAGACCTTACATGGATTGCCGATTTTGAGAGTCCTGCTTCAGCAAATCTTCGTGTACATGCAAACATACAACATTGACATCCAACACAAAGGTCAACATCTACAACACTAAGCTTCTTAACTTCCAACTTAAAACATCCTTCTTAACTTGTTTTTAAGTAAAAGTAATGTCTTATTTGCTAACATTAAAATGTTTTTAATGTTTCATTCCAGTTTTGTTTTGAATGGGTTTAGCTTCTATGTTAAGTTTCCGTTGGATTTGTTTAGCTAAACGAATAGTTGAACCAAAACATGTAAAAACCTTTTTTGGTTTTGTTTCTTCTACAAATCTTAAAAGTTGTTTAAAATCTGCATGACCACTCAATGGGAAAGCGTTTTCCTTCTTTAATCTTAAAGACCATCCTGTTGCGATAGCTGAAGCTTCATTTTTAGATTTTATTGAGCCAAAGGTATAATGTGGATACACAATGACACATCTATCGTTTTTTTGTGCAGATATCAATGAATTTGCTTCCAGTTTTATGTTTAGGTTATCATAGATTTTGTTAATTCTTGCAATTGTTGGATGAATTAAAACTTCAACTTCCGTAAACTCGTTAAGCATCTTAATTATTTCTTGAGCTTTCCCGACTGAATACACGTAAAACGTTGGAACTCTATTTTCATGAATTTTCTTAACGACCCATTTAACCATGTTTCTGTAGATTTCTTCCCTTGACGGGAAAACATATCCGGGGCTTCCATAGGTTGATTCTATAATTAAAACATCACATTCAACAGGGTTAGCTGCTGAAGTAATCAGTGTATTAACACAGTTAATATCCCCCGTATACACAACAACTCCTTCAGGAGTATCCAACTCAAACATAGCAGAACCCAAAATATGACCCGAATCATGGGCTGTAACTTCAAAATCTTTAACTTTAACTTTTTCACCATAGGCTATTCTCCTAAGATTACTGACCTTCCTTTTTGAAGTTGCTTCAAATAGGTCTACTGTAGATGAAGTTGCATATTTTTTTGATTTCCAAATTAAAAAACCTGCTGTATGGTCTTTATGGGCATGGGAAATAAAAACATGCGTATAACGTGTTTCTGAAGTTTGAGGGTCTAAACAAACCACAGTTTCTCCAACTCTAACAACAATACCTTCATCCCAGAAAACTTCTAAGCTTGACGTTTTAACCAGCCTGAGGGTTACTCTTGGAATCAAAATTCAAATTAGGAAGAGCTTAAAAATAAATATATACATCACACCCTCAAACTTTTTTGGTGAGGTTTACTTGAGTAGGGAGAAAAGAAGAAAAGAAGAAGCACCTATGCCTTCGACAGCAGCAGGTCTTCTACGTTTTTATGAAGAAGAAAGTATCGGAATAAAGGTTAGACCTGAAATAGTGGTCATCGCAGCTGTTATACTGGTTTTAGTCGTTACTTTAACTCCTCTGTTTTTATGAGTAAAAAATTCCCAGTTATTTATGGGGTAGAATTTCCACACGTTGAACAGAGTTTAAGTGAATAAAAAGTTCACTCTTCTTCTCCCTTGAAACGATTCGTGGTATCGGATTTGCGATAGTTGCACGTAACACAACTGCTTCTGCTTCACTTAACCAGATACCAGGTGGTACATGGGAGATTGCTTCGATCTTACCTTCATAACCAAAATCTCTATCAAGGATTATAATAACTCTCTTACCCACATGTTTCTCAAGAAAGTGGAAGACTGTAGGACTTATACCTGCTTCGCTCATTCTTTTCATCCATAAAAACTAAAATTTCTGCAATGCTTCAACTTCTTTCTTTGACATTCTTTTCACTTTAACCTTTCCTTCTTGACTTGGGATAATTGCACTATTTCCAGATGGGTCTTTTAGGATAACAGTAAAAGATTTTTTTCCTTCTTTTGCAAGTTGAAGCTTAAAGAAAAATTCTGAACATTTATTTCTTACATTTTTATCCATGGTTAAGGCTTTTAATGCTTCTTCAACACGTTCAAGTAATCCTTCAACATTTGTAATAAATCCTTGTGATGCTGGTCCTGGTTTTATTTCAACACCCAACTCGGGAATTTTAACTAGACATGTGCTAGACCTTACAATCTTTGCTTTAAGGTCTTCCAGAGTTTCAACTTTTAAACTGTAAGTTTTTGGTTCTTGAGTTTTTACGAGTATCACATCGTTATCCTTAAAACCACAAGACGGACACAGGATAGACAAAATTATTGCAGGTCCAAAATGTGGAATATCTTGAGATACTTGGTTGATGGTGATTTCAGGGTTACCGCAAACCGGACAACCTGTCTTGTAGGTAACACTCATTTTCCTTCATTTTTTGCTAAGTTAAGGTTACAACATTAAACAATCCAAGAAAATTATTAAAGCATTTTGATGTCAAAAACTAAAAACCATAACATGAAGTCAAAACTTCATGAAATTTAGTTTTCTAAGAAAAATCTTTGCTTTTTGCCATCAACCAAAAAATTTTGATAAAAGGTGCTTTAACTGTTAACAGGTTTTAGATAAAAGTTTTATTTCTTTTCTTCAAGAATCTTCTTTAAAGATTCAACTTTTTCCAACATACTTTCTACTTTAACATCACGTCTATCATCAATTTTCACGGTTGTTATTACACGTTTTGCTCCAGCTTTAAAAACAACTTCATGTGTACTTTTTACAACTTCAAAAACTTTTTCCAGATTTTCAGCTTCAAAAACGGTACACATAGGTGTAACCTGATACTTTACACCTAACCTTTTTAGTTCTTCCATTACAGGAGCAAGTAATCTTCCAACACTGGTTCCTTCACCCAGTGGAGTTATATTTAATTCGGCTATAACAACTATTTTAACCACCAAAATAAATATCCTCAACTCAACCATATTTTAGTTTCTGGTGAAGGGACCGTTTTGACCATAAAAGAAACCATAAAAAAATGGAATAGTATAGCTGAAACCTATGATGAATGGTTTTGTAAAGGTTCTGGTGTTTGGATCTTTGAACATGAAAAAGCTTTACTTAAACAGACAATGGTCACCTGTAAGAAAACCGAAGTTCTTGAAGTTGGATGTGGGTCAGGTTTGTTTACCAGCTTTTTACTGAATGAAGGCTTTGAAGTTTTTGGTTTAGACTTTTCGGTGGGGATGGTCAAAAAAGCAAAGGATAAAGATGTTGAAGTGGTGGTGGGGGATGCTCATCATCTTCCCTTTAAAGCTAAGACGTTTAATGTTGTTCTGCTTGTTACAACCCTAGAGTTTTTAAAAGAAGAGCCAATTTTAGATGAAATTTGTAGGGTTCTAAGAGTAGGAGGTTACCTTGTGCTTGCCGTCCATAACAAGTTTAACCCTTGGAATTTCTACAGAAAATTTAGAGCCTTCTTCAAGAAGGGTTCTGTCTACAAGATGATCAAATACTACTCATTCTCCAGTCTGAAAAAAATTCTTAGAAAAAAATCTTTTTCCGTAAGCTATGTTGATTCTTGTGTTTTTCTTCCTTTTAGTCCTAAACTGGACTTTCTCATGAAAAAGGTTGGTTTAAAGTGTTTGGGTTCTATTTTGTTTGTTAGAGCAGAACTTCAAAGTTAAGGGTGATTTCATCCGAAAAATTTAATTTAAACTTCTGCTTGTTTCAAGAGGTAACTTGGTTAAATTTAAAGCCTTCCATAAAGTGTTAGACTAGTTTAATCTAGGGTTGGTGTTTGTATTGGTTATGATGTCCGGAGCAAAAGCCCTCATCGAATCTTTGAGGATGGAACATACGGAAGTAATTTTTGGTATTCCCGGAGGAGCAATCATGCCAGTTTATGATGTACTAAGAGATTCTGGTATTCGACATATTCTTGCTAGACATGAACAATGTGCAGCTCATATGGCGGATGGTTATGCTAGAGCCAGTGGAAAAGTTGGTGTTTGTATGGCTACTTCTGGACCTGGCTCAACAAATCTTGTAACTGGTATAGCTACAGCCCACATGGACTCTTCTCCAGTTGTAGCTTTTACAGGTCAAGTTGCAAGACATTTTATAGGAAAAGATGCTTTTCAAGAAATTGACATCATAGGAATAACAGCAAACATTGTAAAACATAACTACCAAGTAAGAGACCCAAGAAGGATACCCCCCATAGTTAAGGCAGCCTTCCGTATAGCTTCAACAGGTAGAAAGGGACCTGTACTTGTGGACCTCCCACGAGATGTTCAGACAGAAATAGTTGATTTAACGTTTACAGAAGAGCTTGAAATGATTGAGAAGGGTCCCTATGAAACTTTCTCAGAACTTCATATAGAAGAAGTTGTAAAAACCCTAAAGGAAGCTGAAAAACCAGTTATATTGGCTGGTGGAGGTGTAATAAACTCGGATGCATATTCTGAACTGTTAACCTTAGCTGAATGTTTGAAGGCTCCTGTTGCTACAACGTTGATGGGTAAAAGTTGCATACCGGAAGACCATCCATTGGCGTTAGGGATGGTTGGAATGCATGGAATGCCTTATACAAATCTTATCCTTACCGAAGCTGATGTTATCTTTGCGGTTGGGTGTAGATTTTCAGATAGGTCTATCGCAGATGCTGAAACTTTTGGTAAAAACTCAAAAATCATTCATGTTGATATTGATGCTTCAGAGATAGGGAAAAACGTTGATGTTGACATAGCCGTAGTTGGAGATGCAAAAGAAGTATTAACTCAAATTCTCAAAAACCTCAAAAATAATTCCCAACCAGAAAAAACTTCAGCATGGCTTAAACATATAGAAAAATTGAAACAAGAATATGCCTTACCAAAATATGAAGAAGAGACACCGATAAAACCACCCAAACTAATGAAAGAGTTAAGACAACTATTACCCAAAAATGCCATTATAACAACGGAAGTAGGTCAAAATCAAATGTGGGCGGCAATATACTTTAAAACATACTTTCCAAGAACCTTCCTAAGTTCTGGTGGTCTTGGGACCATGGGTTTTGGTTTTCCAGCGGCTTTAGGTGCAAAAACAGCTAAACCTGATGTTCCAGTTGTTGATATTGCTGGAGATGGAAGCTTTTTGATGAATGAACGTGAACTTGCAACTTCGGTTGAAGAAAAAATTCCCGTTATTGTTATCATTCTAGACAACAGAGTCTTAGGTATGGTTGCTCAATGGCAAAGACTCCTCTACAAGAAGAGATATTCTCAAGTTCATCTTGGTAGTACACCTGACTTTGTTAAGCTTGCCGAATCTTACGGAGCCATAGGTTTAAGAGTAGAATCTTACGAAGAATTTAGGAAAGCCATAAAACAAGCATTAACCAGTGAAGTTACAACGGTTATCGATGTTCCTATTTCCCCAGAAGAAGATGTCGAACCGATCAAACTTCCTCGGGGAGTTGTTAGTCATAGTGTAGGTTAAATTAAACCAAAAGGTTTAAACTGTCCAACACTCAAATTTTGAACACAAACCCATCGGGAACTTTAATGGGCAAGATACTGGAAACAGCGGAAAAACTTATGTTAAATCATTCTCTTTGTGATAATTGTTTGGGAAGACAATTTGCAAACCTTGGTTATGGTTTAAGTAACTCCGAGAGGGGTAGGGCTTTAAAAAATGTTCTAACCTTGGAAGCATCCAACCTAGCCTTAAACGGAGATGAAAATGGAGTTAAACTTCTTAAAAGATTAGCTTTAAACGGTATGTTTGAACCTGCAAAAAACATGTTAAAAAAACTTGGTGTACCATTAAAGGAAGATAAAACAATTAAATGTGAGCTTTGTGAAGGAAAACTTCAAAAAATAGAAGAGATGGCTAAGGAAGCATTAAAAAGAATCGAAGGATACGAGTTTAACAATTTTCTTGTTGGAGCTAAAATACCTGAAACAGTGATCGAAGCTGAAGATTCTCTTAGGGCTAGACATGAGATCAGGTGGGGAGAAACCATTAAAAGTGAATTTACAAGAGAAATTGGGAAGGTCTTATCTAGACTTACAAAAAAACAAGTTGAATACAAAAAACCCGATTTAGTAATCACTTTTAACCCATTTAACGGAGAAATAAATTTCCAGGTTAACCCCCTGTTTATAGAAGGTAGATATCGAAAAATTGCTGTAGGTTTTCCCCAGTCTAAATGGCTTTGTAAAAAATGTGGAGGAAAAGGTTGTGAGCGATGTGGAGGTACAGGTAAAATGTATCCCGAATCTGTTCAAGAAATAATAGAAAAACCAGTCTTAAGGTTAAGTTTAGGGGAAAGAACGGAATTTCATGCAAGTGGAAGAGAAGATGTGGATGCGAAAGTTTTGGGGAAGGGTAGACCCTTTGTTATCGAAGTTAAAAACCCAAAGATAAGAAACTTTGACCTTAAGAAGGTTGAAGAAGAAATAAACCAAACTGGTAAGGTTGAAGTTTCTAACCTTTGTTTTGCTGAAAAAGAAACTGTAAGAAAAATTAAGCTTCTAGAAAGAGCAAAAAAACTTTACAAAGCTTTAGTTGAAGTTGAAGAAGGCAGAATAACGGAAAAGGACCTAGCAGAAATAGAAGAAAAATTTACTGATGTAACAATAAAACAATCAACTCCAAGAAGAGTTCTTCATAGAAGGTCTGACAAAACAAGAACAAAACATGTTTACAAGGTTGAAGCAAGAAAAATTTCTCCTAAAACTTTTGAGTTAAAAATAGAGAGTCAAGGAGGTCTCTACATAAAAGAGCTTATAGATGGAGATGAAGGAAGAACAGTACCCAACATGGCTGATACCTTACAAAAAAAATTAAAATGTAAAGAGTTAACGGTTCTTGATATTCTTGACTAGTTTCCCTAACAACAAGAATAATGGTTCGGTTTAAATTGAACTCAGAAAGTTTTAAGCTTTCAAAAGAAGAGCTGGAACAGGTGAAGTTTATGTTAACTCATCTTTCTAGGTTTGATGATAAAGCAAACATTCTTGTTAGAGCTAGTGGTACAACATTGGTTTTAGTTGCTGGTCTTTCGGGTTTTCTTATTACACTTTTACGAGTGGGAAGAACATTAATGGTCTTCATACTTTTGGTTCCAGTTTTCTCTCTTTGTATTTCTGTGATTTGTTCTTCCATGCTTCTCTGGCCTAAATTTACTGAAAGCTTGTTCTTTAAGAAGGAAAGTTATGATGTTTTAGAATCTAAATATAGAGATTCCTTGGAGAAAAAGGATAAATGGATAAAAAGAGCTATCGTTTCATTAATTTTTGGTTTGTTAAGTTACGTAGGCTGGTTACTCTGCTATTTCTACCTTTTCCTTTTCTAAGTTTTTGAGAAAAGTTAAAATGTGGTTAAGTTAACCGTCTTAGATATAAAGACTGGATGGGAAATCCAGTATGAAGAGGTCTAAAGGTTACCGTTCTAAGACAAGAAGTCTTCTCAGAAAAAAACCAAGAGAACGTGGATTAAAACCTTTAGGGTATCTTCTTATAGATTATAAAATCGGAGACCGAGTGGTAATTTCCATAGACCCTTCCACCCATAAAGGACAACCCCATCGACGTTACCATGGAAAAATGGGTACCATCATAGAAAAAAGAGGAAAAGCCTACGTTGTTGCTATCCAGAACGGTGGAAAAACAAGAAAAATTATTGCACTTCCCGAACATTTTAAAGTTATACAAACTGCTAGGTGACTTTTTTGCCACTTAAAAAAATAGAAAATAAACCTATCCCCTTACCCAAAGTTAAGGAAATACTTGAAAACTTAGGTAAAGAGCTAAACCAGTTTCAAAGAAAAACCTTAGAATATGCTTTAACCTTCTCAAAGTTGAAAGGAGATAAAGCTGAAGAATTATGTGAAAAACTCACAAAAAACTTTGGCTTAAGTATGAGTGAAGCTGTACAAATCGTGAACTGTATGCCTGAAACTGCTGAAGAACTTAAAGTATTCTTCCCAAGACATAAAGTCATTGAACCTGAAAAACTCAGAGAAATCATCAAACTTCTTGATGAATATCGATAGATAAGGTTAAACACAATTACCAAATTAAGTGTAGTTACATACATTTTAAATTTCTCTAAAAACAAATATGGATTTATATCACTTGTGAAACACTTTTCAAATTAGAGGATGCTTCATGGAAAAAAAACGTTACGAAGAAGTTGCTTATGTACTGGATTTTCTCCCTCAAGGAAAGGGAGGTTTCGGAAAAAATTTTATAGCGGAACCTATGGTCCAAATTATTGGAGAAGAATTTTTTACTCTTCTTGAAGCAACGGTAAAACCTAATGTTGAAATAAATCTTCATGAACGTTTGTACATTGGTAAGGAAAAAAGAGACAAGATAGACCATATTTTGGGTAGAATTACCTACGAAAAGTTAACTCCAACCGCAAAAAGTGAACTTCCTTCTGTTGTTGAAGAAATTGTTAGAACACATGAAAAAAGATTTATCCAGTTTTTTAATACAGCTCAACCCATAACTCCAAGAATGCATGCTTTTGAACTACTTCCAGGGATAGGTAAAAAATACATGTGGCAGATTGTAAATGAGAGAGAAAAAAAGCCTTTTGAGAGTTTTGCAGACCTTCATAGTAGAACAGGTGTACCTGACCCCTTAAGAGCAGTTGTTAAAAGAATAATCGAAGAACTTACAACCAACCAAAAATATCGAATATTTACCCGTCAATTTTAAGAAAGAAAATGAGTCTTACAAATTTACTTAAGAAACTTTTGATAGAATATAAGATAAAACCGAGAAAAAGATTTGGTCAGAGTTTTCTTGTTGATGAAAATTTGATGAAACGTATGATTAACTATGCTAACCTAAAAGAAGATGATGTTGTACTTGACATCGGAGCTGGTTTTGGCTTCCTAACTGAACTTTTAGCAGAAAAAGTGAAAAAAGTTATTGCAATTGAAATCGACCCCAAACTTGTTAAGTTTCTCCGAAAAAAATTTGCTCACACAAACAGGGTTGAAATTTTTCAGGGAGATTTTCTTAAACTAAGCTTCAAAGGTTACTACAATAAAGTTGTTTCCAGCCCACCTTACACAAGAATCTCGGATATACTTTTTAAACTGTTAAGAGAAAACTTTGAAGTTGCTGTTTTGTTACTTCAAAAAGAGTTTGCTTTAAGACTTACCGCAAAACCTGGAGAAGAAAGTTATGGTAGACTTACCGTTATGACTTATGTTCAGGCTGAAGTTGAACTTTTAGATGAAGTTTTAAGCTCTGCTTTTTATCCTCAACCTGAAGTATCTTCCATGTTAGTTCGAATAAAACCAAAAAAAGAACCTCCATTTAAGATTCATGATTGGAACATGTTTGAAGAAACTGTAAGATTCTTGTTTACACAAAAAAACAGAAAATTAAGAAATGCTCTTCAAACCTTTTCCAAACAAGAAAGTTTTAAATGGTTAAGTAAACCTTTTGAAGGTATCCCCTACCTTGAAAAAAGAGTCTTTACACTTAAACCTGAAGAAATCTGTGAAATTTCAAACATCATTTACACTCAAAAAAATAGAAACATCAAGTTTTCAGAAGTTAATAGCTAAAAAATTGAATTTAAGGGGTTTAAGTTTTTGGGAAAATCTTCTGATTTTCTGACAATTTTCCTGCATGGATTTAAAATTAAAATACCGAATGAAGTTTATCCTCCTTCAGATGATACTTTTTTGGTCTTAGATAATCTTCGGGTTGAAGATTCTGATGAAGTTTTGGAAGTAGGTTGTGGTTGTGGAATAATTACTTTAACCGCAGCAAAAAAGGCTAGAAAAGTTGTTGCAACAGATATAAATCCGTTTGCGGTTAAAACTACCAAGGAAAATGTAAAAATAAATGGTTTAGAAGAAAAAGTTCAGGTTAGGATAGGAGACCTATTTAACCCGATTGAAAAAAATGAAAAATTTAGTTTGATAATTTTTAATCCACCTTACCTCCCAACTTCAGGAAAAGATAAAATTGGCGGATGGTTGGAAAAAGCTTGGGATGGAGGTGTTAACGGAAGAAGAGTTATAGATAGGTTTCTTGATGAAGTTAAAAAGTTTTTAAAAGAAAACGGAAGAATCCTTATGGTTCAGTCAACATTATCAAATGTTGAAAAAACTTTACAAAGAATGGTAACGATGGGTTTTCATGTTAAAATTCTCGGGATAAAACATTTAGATTTTGAAACTTTAGTTTGTTTTGAAGCCTATAAACAGAAAGAATAGCTTATTTTTGTAGGTCAAATTTTGGGAAGGTTACTCCCCGTTGATTCTGGTACTTTCCACTGTAAGGTTTTTCCAGTGGTGAAGTTAGCTTTGCAAAGACTACATGGGCAAACCTGTCTTCAGCGTACAATTTAATTGGGAAAGATGAACCTGCTATTTCTAAGGTTAGGTTTCCTTTGAATCCCCCATCAACTATGGTGGGCGGTAAACTTAAACCACATCTTGCAAAGGTTGAACGTAGTTCAACAAAACCTACTAGGTCCACCGGGACTTCCATGTACTCCAACGTATAAACTAAAACTTTTTCATGGGGTTTAAGGGTGAACTCTTTTCCGTATTCTGTTTTGTAGAAATCTTCAGGTTGAAAGTTTTTTCTTGTATCCATTACTTTTTCTGTTTGTTTAAGTCTAGCGATACGTCTACCCAAATGTAAGTCAATACCGTTTTCACGGATGACATCTGGTCTTAGAGGTTTTATCACTAAACGTTTTTTCCTAATGTAGTTGTTTAGGTCGAAATCTGAAAGTATCATGAAGATGTACTCCCCCAGTTTTCCTTTAATTGTTAATAAAGGTTTAAATAGCTTGCTTAAAGTAGAAGTTTTTGCTAAAAAGGGTTTAAACCATGAAGGGTAGTAACTACAGAATCGCAAGTAGCATGCCCTACGTTAGAAGAGAATATGTTAAAGGTTTTCCTCAACCAAGAATCACAAAGTTTGTTATGGGAGATACTAAAAGAAACTTTCCCTGTAAAGTTACATTAATAGCAGAAAGAAAAGTTCAAATCACCCATAATGCTCTTGAAGCTGCACGTGTAGCAGCAAACAAGGTCTTGGCAGATAAACTTGGGGAGAATGGTTACTGTTTAAGAATTCTTCTGTATCCACATGTGATCTTAAGAGAAAACAAGATGATGGCTTTTGCAGGTGCAGACAGAATTCAGGAAGGTATGCGAAGAGCCTTCGGAAAACCTGTTGGATTAGCTGCAAGAGTAAATCCTGGTCAACCCGTCATGGAAGTTTATGTTAATCCTGAAGGTATGGATGTAGCAAAACAAGCCCTTCGTTTTGGTGCAAGTAAACTTCCCACACCTTGTTTAATTCAAACATCCCAAGTATGTTAAACTTTAACCCAGTTTTTAGGCGTACTGGATGAACTACGATTTTGAGATAGAGAAGATTGTGGAAAACATCTTAAAAAGTTCAGCTAAAAAAATTTTACTTCAACTTCCAGATGGATTAAAACCTTACGGATTAAAAATAGCCGAAGAACTTAGAAGAAAAACTAACGTCAAGATCTATGTTTCCGCGGACCCATGTTATGGAGCATGTGACCTAGCGGTTTATGAAGCAGAAATCCTAAACATCGACCTTCTTATTCATGTAGGTCATACACCATTCCATGGTTTAGAGAGTAAACTTAAAAGTAAGCTTAAAACCATGTATGTGGAAGCTAGGATAAACTTAGATGTTAACGAGATAGTTGAGGAAGCGGTTTCTCTTCTTAGAGGTTACCGTAAAATTGGACTTATAACTACTGTCCAACATATCCATCAACTTGGAGAAGTTAAACAAACTCTTGAAAAACATGGTTTTAATGTTTTTATAGGTTCTGCTGGTGGGTTGGTAAAATACGATGGACAGGTCATTGGATGTGACTATACAACGGCTAAAAAAATAAGCGATACTGTTGAAGTGTTTCTGTTTTTTGGTGGGGGTGTTTTCCATCCACTTGGTGTCCTGTTAATGACAGGAAAACCTGTTGTTGCTGTAGACCCCTACACAAAAAAAGTGCAGAACCTAAAAAGTCTTGGGGAAGAAATTCTGAAGAAAAGAAAGGTTGCCTTAGCAAAATTTGTTCAAGCAAAAAAAGTAGGGATTCTTGTAGGTTTAAAACTAGGTCAATCTAACCCAGAACTGGCTGAGAAGATTCAAGAAAAACTTGAAGAAATAGGTAAACATACAACACTTTTAAGTGTAAGAGAAATTACACCCGAAGTTCTTGAGAACTTTCCGGAAATTGAAGTTTTTGTAAACACAGCCTGTCCAAGAGTTGGTATCGATGATTCTTCTCGTTACAGAAGACCTATAATATCGGTTGAAGAAGTTTTATGCTTCATCAAAAATAAGTTGACGGAAAAAAATGATTAAGAAAAAAGAACTTGAAATTCTTCTTACAAAAGTCAAACCAAACCCCAACCCAAAAGTTCTCATGGAACAGTATCAAACTCCACCAGAAATAGCTGCTAACCTTCTTTACATGGCAACTTACACTTTTAACGACATCATAAATAAAACTGTTTGTGATTTGGGTTGTGGAAGCGGAATTCTTTCCATCGGTTCAGCTTATCTTGGAGCTGAAGAAGTTGTAGGTGTAGATTTAGACAAATCTGCTGTTTTAACAGCAAAAAGAAACGCTGAAGAAATCGGTGTAAAGGTTGATTGGATTGTTGGTGACATTGAATTAATAAGGGGGAAATTCGATACAATCATTCAAAATCCACCTTTTGGTGTAAAAAAACATGGAGCAGACTTAAAGTTTCTTCAAAAAGCCTTGTCACTAGCTAAGGTTGTTTACAGTATCCATAAAAGTGGGATTAAAAACAGAAGATTTATAGAGAAAACAGTGACTAAAGATTTAGGTGGAAAAATTACTACCATAGTTGAAACAAACCTAGTAATTCCTCACCTTTTCAACTTTCACAAAAAACCAAAATACAAGGTGAAAGTTGACATTTATCGGGTTGTGAAAGAATGATTCGAAGAAAGAACATGCAACCTGTAACTCCGGGAGATAGACTTGGTGTGATAGAAGAGTTTTCACCTGGAGCTGGAACTTACGTAAATAATGGAGTTATCTATTCTAAGACAACTGGTTATGCTACAGTTAACCGGGAAAATAAGAAGATAAACATTTTTCAAAAAACAAAGGTTCCGGTTTTTCCAGGAAAAGGTCAGGTTGTTGTTGGGAAAGTTCAACAGGTTCAAGATAAGCTTGCTTTTGTAAAGCTTATAAAAGCAGATGGATTTGAACTTAAAAAACCTTTTACCGCCGTACTTCATGTATCTTTTGTAAGTACATCCTTTACAAAGACTGTGTTTGATGCTTTTAAACCTGGAGACTTTATACGTGCACAGATCATTGGAGATGAGAACCTTCCCTACCAACTAACAACCGCAGGAAAGGAGTTTGGGGTTCTTCAGGCTTTTTGTTCCAAATGTGGAAATCCTTTAAATCTCGTCAGAAGACAACTTATATGTCCCAACTGTGGAAATGTTGAGAAAAGAAAAATAAGTGAATTGTACGGAAAAGATTTTTAAGGGTTTGAAAAATGAAAATTATCCTCGTTAAAAAAACCGACAAAGAATTAAGATTTGAAGTTCAGGATGAAGGACATACCCTACTTAATCTACTTCAGAAAAATCTTTTAAAAAATAAAGATGTGGAAATTGCAGGTTACACTATTCTTCATCCTCTTGTAGGCTCGGCTGTTTTCTATGTAAAAACAAACGGTGAAGAAAAACCTGTTCAGGCGATTCTTAAAGCTTCCAAAGAGATAAAAGAAGAAGTTGAAGAGTTTAAGAAAGCTTTTGAAAAAGCATTTAAAGAATACAAAAAGAGTGGTTAGTTTAAGATTTTTCTATCAGGGATAAAACTTCTTCCAGGTTTGTTATCGTGGCTTTGTAGAAAATTCTCATGTAGTTTAATCCTTGTTTGTGCTCTTCTTCTGTGGATGCTTCCACACAATCTTCGGGAACGATTATTTTGTAGCCAAGTAGATAACCATCATATGCTGTATGTTGTACACATATATGGGTGTGGATTCCCGTTAAAATTAATGTGTCAATTTTAAGTTCTCGAAGTAAAAGTTCAAGGTCTGTTTGATAAAATCCACTGTATCTTCTCTTAGAAACAATGTAATCTGATATTTTTGGTTTTAACTCTTCAACAACCTGAGCACCTTCTGTCCCTACGACTGCGTGAGGACCCCAAACATCAAACTCTTTGTCGATGTCTGGAAGATGCGCATCATTTACATAGATACATGGAATCTTTTTTTCATGAGCCTTTTCAAGCAGTTTCCTTATGTTGGGGATAATCTTAACTGCTCTTTCACATTTTAAAGCACCTTTAACAAAATCATTTAACATATCTACAACCAAAACAGCCATACTCGTCATGTTTTAACCTCACCTTTTTATGATTAGAAACTTAATTTTTTAAATATTCATCCAAACCATGTTTCCAATGTACCCCGTGCTTTTGTTTCTGTGTATGCTAAAACCATTTTTTCAAGAGCTTTTCTAACTCTATCTTCTGAAAAGTCTCTTTCTCCACACAAAAAGTTTACCACTCCTTCCACGTCAGGGGGTCTCCACTCCAACTTATAATCATCTGTTACTTCTGGTTGGAGGAAGATTTTTTTGATCTCTTTTGGGTCTTCTGGAAAAACTGCTTCAGGTATTTTTGGTAAAACCTTTTCTATACAACCATGTTCTTTTATAAGTTTTAAAGCTGTCTTGGGTCCCACTCCCTTAACACCGTCAGGATTAAAGTCGGTTCCAATCAAGATTCCAACATCCACCAACTGTTCTCTTGTTATTCCAAGAGTATTCAGAACCTGTTCAAGTTCAACAATCTCCGGGTTGACTTCGGTGTATGCTTTTTTTCTTGGAAGTTTTCTTTTCCCGGTTATCGTTAAGTTTCTAACAAGTCTAGGTGTACCAAACAAAAGTGAATCATAGTCTTGACTTGCAGTAGCCCAAACATCCTTTTTGATGGCAAGATAAGCTGCTTGAGCTTCTCCTTCTGAAGGTGCTTGAACCCAAGGTATCCCAAGTAAAGTTAAAAGTCTTTTTGCATCTTCAACCATGGAATCTTCAAGTTTAGAAGTCATTTGAGCATAGATTCTTGCTTCTTCCAAGTCCCCCTTTTTTATGGCTTCTTCATATTTAAGTGCAGCCTGTTCCTTAATCATTCTCCTACGTTCAACTTCCTGAATCTTTAGAGAAGGGGGTTTTCCATCAAAAACATACACAAGTTTTATTTCCATCTCAACAAGATTTGAGTTCCGGTAAAGCAGCCCACTTAGATGACTTGTTATTCTTCCACGACTATCGGTTAAGGGTTCTCCTGTTGGTTGTCTTATGATTGCTAAAAACTGGTAAAGAGCGTTGTAAGCATCTACCGCTAAACTTTTTCCCTTAAGCTGTTCCAAGGATACAACGTTTTTTGGGACTAGGTCCTTAAGATTTACACCCAATTTTGGTTCAAATACACCTACTCAATCAGCATTTAAAAGGTTTGAGTAAATTATCTTTTCCTTAACTCGATTTTTCTTTTATCCTTGGTTGTATTGTAAACACAAATAAGTCCCCTAATTTCAAGCTGAAGTAACACCTTGTTTAACATTGGCATGTTAATGTCGACTTCCTTTTTAAGAACCCTTAAAAGTTCAGTATCGTCACATGAACCCATCGATTTTAAAGTTTCAATAACTCGATGCTGAAGGGGGACAGGATTCCATGTTTTACCCATAAACCTTAACCCTAAAAAAATTTAGGTTATAGGTGGAGGTACAATTGCTTTTTCGATCCTCTTAAAAGTCTGAGCAAAGCTTTCATAGAACTTTTCCATGTCTGGTGTTAAACTTGGACCAATCTTACTTAATGCTTCCTTAAAGTCTTGCTTAGTAACTTCCTTTGCAGCTATGTTTCTTCTAAGAGCATTCATTCCTGCTTCATTACAAACAGCTTGAATATCTGCACCACTGTATCCTTTTGTCATAGAAGCAAGCTCATGTAAACTCACATCCTTTGCCAAAGGCATATTCTTGGTGTAAATCTTAAAGATCTGAAGTCTGGATTTTTCATCTGGTGCTGGAACATATATCAACTTATCAAACCTACCTGGACGAAGCACTGCTGGGTCTAATATGTCTGGTCTGTTGGTTGCAGCTAAAACGACAATGTTTTCAAGAGTTGAAATTCCATCCATCTCGGTTAAAAGCTGACTTATCACCCTCTCAGAAACACCTTGGTCAGCATAACCCATACCACGTCTTGGTACAATAGCATCAAACTCATCAAAAAACACAACAGCTGGAGAAGCCATTCTTGCTTTTCTGAAGACTTCTCTTATCGCTTTTTCAGATTCACCGACCCATTTACTAAAAACTTCAGGACCTTTTATACTTATAAAGTTGGATTCACTTTCAGTAGCAACGGCTTTTGCTAGTAGGGTTTTTCCACATCCAGGAGGCCCATACAACAAAATTCCTTTTGGAGGTCTAATTCCAACCCTCTCAAAAGCCTGTGGGTATTTTAGAGGCCATTCTACAGCTTCCCTTAATTCACTTTTTACTCTTTCCAATCCACCAATTTCATCCCATTTAACGTTGGGTGTTTCGATATAGACTTCCCTCATTGCTGTTGGTGTTATCTCTCTGTAAGCAGCCATAAAGTCATCCATGGTTACTTCCATGGATTCCAGAACGTTCTGCGGGATCTTTTCTTCTTCCAAATTTATGTTTGGAAGATACCTTCTAAGAGCTTTCATGGCTGCTTCCCTACATAAAGCTGCGATGTCAGCACCAGTGTAACCATGAGTTATTTCAGCAAGTTTCCTTAAACCAGCCCAATCATTACCCTTAACATCTTCAGCTAAAGGCATACCGCGAGTATGAATCTGTAAGATTTCCATCCTTCCTTCCTTGTCTGGAACACCTATCTCAATTTCCCTGTCAAATCTTCCAGGTCTTCGTAAAGCGGGGTCCAAGACGTTTGGAACATTTGTTGCACCGATTACAATTACGTTCCCCCTGGCCTGTAAACCATCCATAAGGGAGAGAAGTTGGGCTACAACTCTTTTTTCAACTTCACCAACAACTTCTTCTCTTTTTGGTGCTATTGCGTCAATTTCGTCGATAAAGATTATTGAAGGAGCATTTTCTTGGGCTTTTTGGAAAATTTCTCTTAACCTAGCTTCAGATTCACCATAAAACTTACTCATAATCTCTGGACCGTTAATATTTATAAAGTATGCATTGGATTCGTTAGCAACGGCTTTTGCTAGTAGGGTTTTTCCACATCCAGGAGGCCCATACAATAGAACACCCTTTGGTGGGTCTATTCCAAGCCTCTGGAAAAGTTCTGGATGACGTAAGGGAAGTTCAACCATTTCTCTAATCCTTTGAACTTCTTCCTTAAGTCCTCCAATATCTTCATAGGTTACCCTTGGGATTCCTTTCTTTTCTGGAGCAGGTTCACTTAAAACCTGGAAGGTTGTTGTTGGTGTAACTTTTACTATTCCACTTGGTCTTGTACGTACAACCGTAAAGGGCATAGCATTTCCAAAAACAGAAAGTAAAACAACATCTCCCTGAACAAGAGGCATCTCTAAAAGTCTGGATTTAACAAAATTTGTAAAATCAGAATCGAATTCTATTCGAACATCAACAGGAGCTAAAGTTATGGATTGAGCATTTTGAGCATTAGCTTTCTTAACAATAACATACTCATTTAAAGATACATTTGCATTTTTTCTGATCAAGCCATCAATCCTAATGATATCCATTCCTTGGTCTTCTGGATAAGCAGGCCATGCTATGGCTGAAGTCACTCTTTTACCTCTGATCTCCAGAATATCTCCAGCCATTACACCTAGGATGTCCATTGTTCTTTGGTCTATTCTGGCTTTACCCCTACCTACGTCTCTTTGTTTAGCTTCGGCAACCCTTAACTGAACTTCAACCATCAAATTTCACCCAAAATACCTAGCCTAAAATACGTTACACGTTGAGATCAACAAGTTAGAATTTAAAGTCATATAAAAGCTTTTTAAACTCAAGAATAGATACCTACTATTGTTTATATACAACCAAAAAGCATAACTAAAAAGTGGGCTTTAAAAATGGTTAAAAAAGTAAAAGCAAAAAAGGTAAAAAAGGCTGTAAAAAAGAAAAAACCAGCAGCCCCTCGTGTAGTTCAACAGTTAAAAAAAGACATGGAAGAACTTAAATCAAAAGTTCAGGAACTTACCCAGAAAATTTCGGAGTTAGAAGCAAAAATACCTCAACCTACACCAGCCACTGAGACAAGTACTACTGAAACAAGTTCAACCGAACAACCCCTTTAAAGTATAAGGTATTTTAGAATTTAGAAAAATATTCAAGTTAAACATTAAACGTAAAAAACGTTTAGTCCTCTCTCT
>CAZNLG010000001.1:28284-34327 GCA_964573765.1 uncultured Candidatus Bathyarchaeia archaeon
CCTCTCTCTCAATGTAATGTTATTTAGGAATAAATTTTTTTAAGTCTTGTTATGTGACCTGCAACTTGGTCTTTAATCTTTTTTGAGTCAACTACCAGAAGTTTGCTTACGATTTTCTTGTTTTCTTCAAAGTTATCCGTAAACATGTCTGGATATTTTTCCAGTAGTTGTTTGGAAATTCTTTTGATCAGTGTTGTTTTTACACAGCCCAACTTCAACCAACTATTACCACTCATCTTTTTAACTTTTTTCCTTGACAATCTGTTATTTTTTCGTGGTAAAAAATAAGCGAAAACAATTTAAAGCAAACAACATAAATACTTAAAGATTAGTAAAAAACTCAATGTGAGAGAAAAATTGTCTGAAAGAGAAATGTCTCTTGCCCCTCTACACAGATTGATTAAAAGGGCTGTTGGAGGGGTTTACAGGGTAAGTGAAAACGCAGCAGATGAACTTAGAAAAGCTTTGGAAGATATAGGAATAAGAATTGCAAAAGAAGCTATGGATTATTGTGCTCATGCTGGAAGAAAAACGATCAAAAAAGAAGATATAGAACTTGCAGTAAAAAAACTGTTAAAAGAATGATTCAGTGAAAAATTGTTCAAAATTTCACGGTATAATTAAACAAATAACCGAAAAATTAAACTTCTAAAACAGATAACGGTCATTTTTAAGTTTTAACCTAATTTTTTCTGGTTGAATTTATAAATCAGCGTTTATTATTTTTACTTGAAGCCCGGTGGTGTAGCGGTCAAGCAAGAGAAGAAGATAAATTTCTTCTCCTTGAATAGCGGGCTTTGGACCCGCCGACGGGAGTTCGAATCTCCCCCGGGCTACCATTTTTCCTCTTTCCCTGTTTTTAATACGTTAGTGTACGGGGTCTTGATTTAATGCAAGTTTTAAATGTCTTTTTTGGGATATACTTTCAAAGTTTCAGGGGAAATGTTAAGTAGGTTGTCCGGTGTGCATTGAAACTTGAAAAACAACAATGTTAAACGTGTTTTAGGTTGGAGAAACGTATTCTTCATAGTTGTTGGGTTTCTGTTGTTAGCAACGTTCCTGTTTACAACATCAGATTTAGTAGCGGTCTCTATGTACATTGTCTCAGTTAACAAGATTGTCTATGTTTTTGCTTTTTTTCTAGTAGTTTTAGGTGTTGTAGCTTATGCTGCTTCATGGTACGTAATAGTTAGGGCTGTAAACATAAATTTTAGCTTTAGATTTGCTTTAACAGCAACTTGGAGTAGCATATTTTTTAACCTTATGATACCTGCAGCTTCCTTTGGGGGTGAATTCTTTAGGATTTATGTTGTCAACCGTAAAAGTGGGGTTGATTATGGAACTATAACTGTAACGGTTTTTCTTCATAGGGTTATCACTACCTTACCTTTTCTTACAGGTTCGGTTATAGGGTTTCTTTACATAGACCGTTTTCATGGTCTTCCATTCTTCCTATCTAAAATGTTGATGGTTATCTTAGCAATTTTGAGTGTAGCCTTAATTTTTGCCTTTATTTTATGTGTCAAACCAGAAATACTAGTTAAGTTAACTTCTCTTCCGTTAAAGCTTTTTAGTAAAAGGTTTCATGAAACAGCTGAAAAACTGAAGAACGTTGTTCTCGGGTTTGAAGAAAGCTTTAAGTTTTTGAAGAAGAGAAAGAAGGTTTTCATTTTTTCTCTATCTTTTGCTTTTGTTTCATGGTTTTTTGATGTAATGGTAGCATACTTTGTGTTTATGTCATTAAATTATCTGTTAACATTCCCCATCATAGTTTCAGTTTATACCATCGGTATGACTGTTCAAATGATTCCTGTTGGAATACCAGGAATGGTGGGTGTGGTTGAATCAATAATGTCAACTCTTTATACAGCTACGGGTGTACCTATAAATTTGAGTGTAGCAGCAACCTTACTGATAAGGGCTATTATACTTTGGTTTCAAATACTGGTTGGGGGTATTCTTACATTTAGGTTAAAAGAAATTTAAAAAACACAATGTAGTTTTGTTCTGGTAAAAGTTTGGCAAACCTTAAACCACTCATTAACCTAAAAATATTTTAGGGTGTGTTTTAAATGCCGTTTAAAGATTTGAAGGAGTTTTTGGATTTTCTTGAAGAAAAAAATGAGCTTGTAAGAATAAGAAAAGAAGTAGACCCGAAGTATGAAGGAACAGCCATAGCTAAAAAGATGGATAAGGAAGGAGGACCAGCTGTTCTTTTTGAGAAAATTAAGGGTTATGGACCTGAAGTTTCTGTTGTAGCTAACGTGTTAGGAACTAGAAGAAGATTGGCATTTGGTTTAGAAACTACTGAAAAAAATCTTGTGGATGAATATTTAAAACGAAGAGAAAAACTTGTTCCACCAAAAAAGGTTAACACTGGACCTGTAAAGGAAGTTGTGGAAAAAGGTGAAGACATAGATATTTTAAGAAGTCTTCCAGTCTTCACCTACCATGAAGATGATGCTTCACCTTACATATCCGCAGGTGTTGTGGTGAGTAAAAATCCGGAAACAGGTTTACTAGCTGCAGGAATCCATAGAGTTCAGGTTAGAGGAAAAAACAAGTTAGGTGCGTTAGTTTTAACACCACCTGTTTCTACAGCTTACAACAAAGCTGAAGAAATGGATAAACCGTTGGATGTTGCAATAGCTGTAGGACTGGAACCTGCAACACTTTTTGCTTCCGTGGTTTTGGCACCCATGGGACCAGATAAGTTTACCATAGCAGGGTCGATTAGAAATGAACCTGTAGAACTTACTGGATGTGAAACGGTTGATGTTGAAGTTCCAGCTTATGCTGAAGTTGTGGTTGAAGGTAAACTCTTACCCAAACTTCGTGAAGTAGATGGACCCTTCGGAGAAACTGGTGGTTACTATGTAACAACTGAAAGTCCAGTTTTACAGGTTAATGCCATCACCCATAGAAGCCGTTTTATTTATCAGGTTATAGTTCCCTGGACAGCTGAGAACATGATTCTTTTTGGTACTTCTTGGGAAGGAGAACTGTACAAAACAGTAAAAACAGCAATTCCAGCTGTTAAAGCACTTCATCTAACCGTGGGTAGTGGTTGTGCTCATGCTGTTTTGATGGTTAAGAAAAGAACGGATGAAGAAGCAAGACAAGCTTTAGCTTTTATTCTCTCGGTTAATCCGTTCATAAAACATGCAGTAGCTGTTGATGAAGATGTGGATATTTATAATCCTAAAGAAGTTGAATGGGCTTTAGCAACAAGATTTCAGGGTGACAAAGACATGGTGGTACTCAACCAACTTCCAGGTTCAGTTTTAGACCCTTCAACAGGAAAAAACTGGACGACCACAAAAATAGGATTTGATGCAACAAAACCCCTAACCGAAGTTAACAAGTATAGAAAAGTAAGAGTACCGGAAGAAATAGAGAAAAAAGTTGAAGAAAACTGGGATACCTACTTCTAAAAATCTGAAAATTTCTTTTTTTATGTAACCATAAACTTTTCTTGGTGTAGTCTTTCTAAGTTTAGGTTTATAAGTTTCTTCATATTTTTGTTAATGAAGCTGATGGAGACCAGCATAGTTGACAGTTGGATCAATTCAATTGTGTATGAAGTAGTGGGTAGTGTACATCGTAGACTTGTTGTTTTTGCAGGGTCAAACCGTGAAGTCTTAGCTGCAAAACTTGTTCTAGAATATTTAAGGAGAAAAAGTTCTGAAGTTAATCTGCTTTATGTTGCTGATAGGTTTGGTGAAGCTTCAACCTATCAGATATTTGTTGATAAACTTGGGTCTTCTGAAAAGGTTAAAATTCAAAAAGTTCTTTATGAAGATTCTGAAGAAGTTCTTGGTTCAACCCACGACTTACTAATTTTAGACTTAACTGAACAATTAAAACCAGATGATGTTGGAAGACTTGTTGAAGTTGTTAAAGGTGGGGGTTTAGTAGTCTTTTTAGCACCAAAACTTGAAAAATGGGAAAAGACGGTAACAAGGTTTCACAGAAGACTTATAGTTTCACCATATACTGAAAAAGACCTAAAATATAGGTTTGTAAAAAGATTTATTCAAAACCTTCTAACCCATGATGGTATATGGATTTTTAACGATGGAAATCTTGTTCATGGAAAAAGTTTTCAAAGAAGAATTTTTATTGAAACCAAACCAATATTTCCAGTTAAACCAAAAATCCCCTTAGAACTTTACAGGTTAGCAAAAACTCAGAACCAAGTTGATGTCCTCCAAGGATTTGAAAAACTAATCTTTAAGGGTTCAAAAAAATCTGTTCTCTTAATAACGGCAAACAGGGGTAGGGGAAAGTCAGCCGTTTTAGGTTTAGGTGCAGCAGCAATTTTACATCTACTTGGACAAAGAAAAAAAGTTAAGGTTAGGATAACAGCACCTGTTTTTTCAGGTCTAAAAACAGTTATCGAGTTTGCTGGAAAAGCTTTAGATACTCTTGGAATTGAATATGAAAAATCTGTTGTCAAAGGTTTAACTGCAACCATCAAATCAAAACTTGGAATTATAGACTGTGTAAGTCCAAGAAAACTTCTCAAAAGAGATGCTGATGTAGTTTTTGTTGATGAAGCTGCAGGCTTACCAGTTCCTTTACTCTTCCGTATCTTAAGAAACTTTAGAAAAATTGTTTATTCTTCAACGGTTCATGGTTATGAAGGTTCAGGTAGGGGATTTAGGGTTAGGTTTCTTAAAGCCTTAAAACAAGAACCAAAAATTAACCTTCATGAACTTCAAATGGAAACTCCCATCAGGTATGGAGTTGGAGACCCCATCGAAAGGTGGCTTTACGACACACTTTTACTCGATGCTGAACCGGTTGGGTTAAGTCAAGAAGAAATTGTTGAAGCTAAACCTGAAGGGTCTATCTATGATAAACCAAATCTTGATGAATGGTTCACAGTTAAAGAAGATGAGTTAAGAGATTTTATAGGAATCTATGTTTTAGCCCACTATCGAAACAGACCCGATGATTTAGCAATCCTTGGAGATGCACCTCATCATCATGCCAGAACCCTAAAATTACCAAGCAACAAAATCGTTGTATCCGTCCATCTTGCAGAAGAAGGACTTGTACCAGATGATGAAGTTGAAGCTGTAATTAAAGGAGCAAACCCCCCTGGAAACGTTATACCCAACTGTATCGTAAGATACTACCAACCCTACAAACATTTTGCAAAGCTTAAAGGACTTAGAATAGTTAGGATAGCTACCCATCCAGACCTAGAAGACAGGGGTTTTGGATCCTACACGTTACAAAAACTATGTTCTGAAGCTAAATCTGAAGGGTATGATTGGGTTGGTTCAGGTTTTGGTGTCACCCATCAACTCCTAAAATTCTGGATTAAAAATGGATTTATCCCAATCTACATGAGTCCAGCAAGAAACATAGTATCAGGAGAATACAGTGTCTTTGTGGTTAAACCCTTAACAGAAGAAGCATGGAAACTTATTGAAAACCTAAACTCAGAATTTAGGTTAAGACTCCTAGAATCCCTGTTTGACACCTATTTCGACTTGGAACCAAAGATAGCACAATTGCTTTTACGTGGACTACCCAAACTTCATAAACCAACATTAGAACTTTCTCAACCACAACTTTCAAGAATAAAAAGCTACACGGAAGGTTTAATGACCTATGAAGCAGCATCAGATGTCATAAAAAGTTTAGTAAAACTTCACTTCCTAAGTTCAGGTCAGGTTAGAGTTAAGCTTAAACCAGACATTGAATCAGCTTTAATAGCTAGAAGTCTTCAAGGTAAAACTTGGGAAAAAGCAGCTCTTCTCTCAAATCTTCAACCTTCAACAATAAAATCAACCATAAGAGAAACCATAAAGGAGATGTTTAGATGGTATGGAGAAGAAAAAGCCTTTAAACTTCTCTAAAGAATACAGAAACAAAATTTTGTCAGGAGAAAAAACTTCAACCATCCGGCTTAAAACAAATCTTAAGGTTGGAGAAAAAGTTCGAATAATCGTTGGTGGTGAAAAAATCGGAGATGCTGAAATAACAAGCATAAAAAGAAAAGACCTTTTAAGCCTAACAGATGAGGATG
>CAZNLG010000002.1:0-10894 GCA_964573765.1 uncultured Candidatus Bathyarchaeia archaeon
TTGCTACCTTAACCCTTTACTTACTTGAAACTTTTTTTGGAAGGTTTTTTGTGTTAGAATTTGAAGTTAGTGTTTTTTATTTACCCACCGTTCTCTCTTTTCTGATATACTTTTTCCTAGGACGAAAGAAAAATCAAAACAGGTCTAATGCTTCGATGGAATAGATAAACTTTAAAGTTAAACTCTTTTCTTTTCTTTCATCTTTTTTTCAAGCTTAAGAAGTGTTTGAATTGAAACATAGGAATAAGTTCCGTCTGGAAGTTTTCTTCTGATGGTTATAGGTAAAACCCCCGCTTCAAGTTCCAGTAGAGCTATGTCTATAGGTTTAGTAACATTTTTTGGTGGGGTAATTAGAAGGGGTGCTCCTAATGCAATTTGTAAAGCCCGTGCTCCAATAACTCTTGCACGTTCAAACCTTGTTAATCTTGGAGGTCCAATAAATCCTTCGCTGATAGAAACCAACCCTCCCAAAATTTGCTAAACCCCTACCAAAAACTTAGAAAAGATTTTTCTTCAAAATTTTGATTGTTTGAGTAACTATCTACCTGAATGTTTTGTGTACTTAACTTTAAAGAAGACAATTTTAAAAATCTTCCACCCAGGTTAGAAGTGCTTTTTCTCTCCAACAGTTTCCCCCTAAAAACCAAAAAAGTAAATGCTAAAAACCATCTAGATCCAAGGATATAAATTTTATTGTTGGATGTTCTAAGCTAAATCTTTTTTTCCTCCAAAAAACCTTTATTTACCTAAAATTATGGGTTTTAAACCCGATTTTTCCGCTATAATTTTTAAGACCGACGTCAAACTACCATAACCCATAACCTGATGGTTCCCCGTAGTTTCCAAAAAATCTTTGACATCACAGTTAAGGCTTACTTCTACCTGAGTTCTACAGAGGTTTCTTTGTTTAAGTTGAGACCTCAAGATTTTACCTTCTACAATGGTTATGGTTGGTGGGTTTTGAACTACATGTGTCAACGTAACCACCCCCTTTCTTAAGGGAACATCTAAAGCTACACTTAATCCCGACTCAAAATGACTTCTAACCAGAATTTTACGTGAAGAAATTGAAAGTTTTGTTGCTGCGGTACAATGAGCTAAGGTAACCGTGTTTTTTGTAAAGTTAATACCGCTTATGTTTGCTAACCATGCTGGTTTTCCTGTTAAGTTAGCTAGAAGAAGCATAACTGGTATGTGTAAGATTTCTGCTTCACAGGTACCTTCTATACCTTCATCTTTCAGAAAAGAAAAAGCAAGACAGGGAGTAGTTAAAGTTTGTTTTAAAAAACGGAAACATTCAAAAGTTACACAACCAAAATTTTCATCTTGAGCAATTTTTCTCAACGCCAGATAAAGCCTTAAAGCTTTCTCCAAATCTTTTTTGGAAGGTTCAACGATCCTAAATCCGTTGAGCTTTTGTTTTAACGTACGGTAAACCAATTTTTCAGGTACTTCTTCCATTGTCAACCTTAATTTTTCAAATGGAACGAGGACCGTTTCCATTTGAAAATGTCTGTTAACAAATTCTATTTTCTCCTTAAGTTTGGTGATTTCATCATCAAAAAGTCCTATTCTCAAATTTTTGATTAAACCTAATGCCTTTGAAGCATAAACTTCATCAAAAAATTCTTCTGGAACAGATTTTAGGTCTGTGTAGAAAAGTTTTCCTTTCCATATTCCTTCCGAAACCATCTTTTCTTTTGCATTTAAAGCCGAAGCCAAACTGTTGTTTTCATGGTAGGCTAAGATTAACCAGTCTTTGTTTGAAGCTATCTTTTTAATGGTTTCACTTGTTCCTCCACTTCCAACAAAAACAACTATTTCATCAAAATTTTTATCTTTAATGTTGGGAAGATTAGTTGCATCGTAGACTGGTTTTAAACTGGAAACTTTTACTCTCTTTTTAAGTAGGCTTTTTACCCTTTTTAAAGGTTTAAGTACTCTTCCTTTATGTAAGGTTGAGATTATTGGAATTATGAGTAAAACTGGTTTTTTCAAAAAGTTTCCCTTCTCAGACAAGTTTTATTGAGATGCAAATAATTTAAAATATGCAAACCTAGAATAAATTACTATTTGGCGAGTTAAAAAGAAACCCTTTATTAAAGATATAAATTGCCTCCCATTTTTCATGGTTATGGTGGAGAAAAGTTTGAGAAAAATAATTCCAATAGCACAACCTCTCATCGGTAAGGAAGAAATAGAAGCTGTTGTTGGTGTTTTAAAAAGTGGAATCCTAACAACAAAACATGGAGATGGTCCTTACTCAAAAAAATTTGAAGAAAATTTTGCTAAATACATAGGTGTAAAATATGCTGTAACCATGAGTTCCGGCACTGCTGCCCTACATGCCGCATTACTTGCTGCTGACATAGGAGCTGATGACGAAGTTATCATTCCAAGTTTTACTTTTGTAGCAACAGCCGAAGCTGTTGTTTTAGCTGGTGCAAAACCATGTTTTGTAGATATAGACCCAAAAACTTATTGTATCGACCCTGACGCTATAGAAGAAGCAATAACAAGTAGGACTGCTGCAATTATTCCTGTTCATATGTATGGTTTAATGGCTGACATGGAAAAAATAATGAAAATAGCCAGACAACATGATTTAGTTGTTATTGAAGATGCAGCTCAAGCAATCGGTGCTGAGTTAAACGGAAAAAAAGCCGGCTCCTTTGGTGACTTTGGATGTTTTAGTTTCTATGCATCAAAAAACATTACAACTGGTGAAGGTGGAATGGTTACAACAAACCGTAGGGATAACGCTGAAATTTTGTATGCTTTAAGAAGTCATGGTATAGGTAGACATCATTCCAGTGAAAGATTGGGTCACAACTACAGAATGTCAGAGTTAGCATGTGCTATTGGATACTACCAACTTCTAAAACTTCCTCGGTTTTTAGAAGCAAGAAGAAGAAATGCAAGTATTTTAACAAGCCTACTGGAAGAAGTAAGCAGGTTAGAGCTTCCGTTCCAACCCGAAGGGTATAAGCATGCTTGGCATCTTTACACGGTAAGACTTAAAGGTTGTAGAGCTGGAGAAAGAAATAAAGTTGTAAATAAACTTGTTAATGCAGGTATTCAAGCTGAAGTTTACTATGCAACTCCAGTTCACATGGCACCTTTTTACAGGAGAAAATTTGGTTTTCGTCCTCGTTCCCTACCAAAAACAGAAGCTGCTGCCAGACAGGTTTTTTCTCTTCCATCTCACCCAGGACTAACTGAAGAAGATTTAAAATACATAGGACAAAAAGTTAAGAAAATCGTTGGTTGACCGTTGGATACAACGCGATTTTATTCTGTCAGAATCTTTGTTTTCTCTTCTGTTTTCTTGGCTACTTTTCTGAGAGGTATCCCTGTTTCTTCTGCTATCTTTTTTAAATCCTCAAACTCAGGTTTGATTTGAACAATTTTTCCGGTTTTATCTTTTGCAATTTTAACATTTACCTTAAAGATTTTATTTTTAAATTCAACTTCTACTGGGACTATTTCCCTTTGAAGAATGAATCTTTTACAAGGGTATATTCTAACCCCAAGTGAACCCGTCTCGTTAAAGACCAAGGCTGCTATGTTTTTTACTTCTTCCTTTTCAACCATTACTCTAACAGTTAATACTGGTCTACTTTTTTTCCCGACTGATGGGACAACATACACATCTTTAACTCCTTCTCTGTTAAGTTTCTCGACCAAATAACCGATTACTTCACCAGTTACATCATCAACGTTTGTCTCAACTATGTATATTTCTTCCAGCTGAAAGTCTGTTGAAGGAACACCAACGGTTATCCTTAGAAGGTTTGGTGTAAAACTGAAGTCTTTTTGTCCAGCTCCATATCCAACCTTTAACCCATGCATTAAAGGGTAGATTTCAACAGGTTTGGCTATGTTTGTAAGCAGTGAAACACCAGTTGGTGTTGACAGTTCTTCTTCCACGTTTGTACCTTCAAACGGAAAATTTTTTGTCACAAGAATCTCTAGGGTTGCTGGTGTTGGAACACTCAGATTTCCATGGGAAGTTTTAACTTTTCCCTTTCCAACACAAACTGGTAAAGAACATACTTCTATGTTTTCCTTAAAAAAGCCTAGACTTTCCAATGCTGTTGCTACACCTATTATATCCGCTAAGGTATCGGCAGAACCAGTTTCATGTAGATGAACTTCTTCCACCGTTGATGAATGAAGTTTAGCTTCTGCTCTTAAAAGTGTTAAAAAAGATTCCTGAACAAAATTTTTTGCTCTATTGGAAAGATTGGATTCTATTAAAAATTTTTCAACAGCTTCTTTTAATTCCCTTCCTTTCCTATGATTGTAGTTTTCTTTAACTTTAACTGTTACTTTAGTTCCCCTTAACCCTTGCCTAACAACTTCTTTTACTTCTAAATCCAAACTTCTACAGTTTTTAATGTAATTCGGTATTTTTGATAGGTTTTCTTCTATGATTTTTTTGTCAGCACCTAGGTCGACCAGTGCACCTAAAAACATGTCACCAGCTATTCCTGCTGTTTGTGGGTCTATCACCACTATTTTCTCTTTAAAACTCACCGTGATTCTTCACTCCAAAACGTTATTATTGAAATGTTTCCTAAGGCTATAATTTAGATGGGTCTTTATTTGGGATAAACTTTGAGTATTGAAAACATCTTAAGAAAAATTAGGAAGGGTGAAATTTCCGTTAGTGAAGCAAAAAAACAGCTTAGTCTTTTCACCATAAAAAACATCGAAAACTTTGCTAGGTTGGACTTAAACAGACATTTACGAAGAAAAATTCCTGAAGTTGTTTTTGCCGAAAAAAAGAATCCCGTGGAAACATCAAAAATAGTAGAAGAACTGGTAAAACAAACAGGTAAAGCCATAGCCAGTAGAGTTTCCGAAGAACACATTAAAGAATTAAAAAAACTTGAGAAAAAATTTAAAGTTGAAGTTTATGAAAAAGCTAGGGTTGTTGTTGTCAAGAAACCTAATGTAACCCTCACAAAAACTGGTGGAAAAGTTGGTGTCTTAACGGCTGGAACAACTGACATCCCTGTTGCTGAAGAAGCTGTAGTTATACTTAAGGAATCCGGATGTGAAGTTTATACTGCTTATGATGTAGGTGTTGCAGGTTTACATAGACTTTTTCAACCCCTCAAAAAAATGTTAAAGAAAAATGTTGATGTTCTTATCGTTGTTGCTGGTATGGAAGGTGCCTTACCTTCTGTTGTTGCAAGTCTTGTTGATTGTCCTGTTGTAGGTGTTCCAACTTCTGTTGGATATGGGTATGGTGGTGGTGGTAAAGCAGCCCTTATGACAATGCTTCAATCATGCAGTCTTGGATTGGCTGTGGTTAACATAGATAATGGAATTGGTGCTGGAGCATTTGCTTCGATAATAGCAAATCGAGCAGCCGAAGCTAGGAAAACAAAAAAGTTTTGAAGTAAACAAGTTTAATTAGTCGTAGTGGTGTTGTAATGAAGGTACTTTTGGTTCAACCTCCCCTAACCCCAGAGATTGAACTTTATTCTACAGCGGGTATTGTTGCTCCTCCTCTCGGTTTAGCTTATCTTGCAGCTGTATTAGAAAAATATGGTTACCCTGTGGAAATTCTGGATGCTCCGGCTTTGGAGGTTACCTTTAAAGATTTAGCTGTTGAATTGAAGAGACGTAAACCTGACCTTGTAGGTATCACTGCAACAACCGCCACAATCAGTAATGCCCTTCAGACAGCCAAGGTTACCAAGGAAGTTTTACCCGAATCCATTGTAATGATGGGTGGAGCACATATTACATTTACCCATGAAACTCTTATGAAGGAAAATCCGTTCGTGGATGTGGGATGTATTGGAGAAGGTGAATATACACTACTAGAGTTTGTTAAAACAGTTGAAAATGAAGGTAACCTAAAAAATGTTAAGGGAATAATTTTCAGAAAAGATGGGAAAATTCTAAAAACAGAACCAAGACCTTTGATAGAAAACCTTGACGACTTACCTTTTCCCGCACGACATCTACTTCCAATGAATAGGTATAAAGCCTTTAGGAAAAAAATGATTCTTGGAACAATTTTAACCAGTAGAGGATGCCCATTTAACTGTATTTTCTGTTCTTCATCCCTTCTTTTTGGTAAAAAATTCAGGGCTAGAAGTCCAAAAAACGTTGTAGATGAAATTGAACAGTTTCAAGAAACTTACAAAACAAGGTATGTGGAATTTGTTGATGACACCTTTACTTTTGATAAAAAAAGGGCAGAAGCAATCTGTAAGGAAATACTGGACAGAAAACTGGATACTCAATGGGTTTGTTCATGTAGAGTTGACCTGATAAATAAGGAACTCATGAAAACGTTAAAGAAAGCTGGATGTATCATGATTTATTTTGGAGTTGAATCGGGTGTTCAACGTGTTTTAAACATCCTAAAAAAAGGCATAAAGATTGAACAAGCTGTTCGTGTCATGAAATGGGCAAGAGAAGTAGGTCTTGAAACTGTTGCATCTTTTGTTCTCGGTACTCCCGGAGAAACATGGGAAGATGCTCTTCAAACCATAAAATTTGCAAAAAAACTTGACCCAGATTATGTTCAATTTTCCATAGCAACACCATTCCCGGGAACGGAGCTTTATGAAATAGCTGACCGGGAAGGATTGTTACTTACAAGGGACTGGTCTCAATACACTGTTCTTAAACCTGTTATGAGAACAAAGGAACTTACCGTAGAACAGTTACAAAAACTCATAAGAAAAGCTTATTTTAGCTTTTATTTACGACCAAAAGTTATCTTTAGATATCTACGAAAAAAACACTTTAAAGAACTTGTTGTCAATGTTTTAGGTAACTATCTGTGGCAAAACCTTAAAGCTAAAATAGGTTTACAGGATACTGGTAAACTATCTTCTATCCCTACTTGATTTTCCAGACAGGAAAAGTTGGGCACAGAAAGGTATAAACTCCCCGTCTTTCTCTTCATATTGAACTATAAAAGACTTTGCGTTTGGATAGACTTCCTTTATGTAGTCTTCTATCTCATCAGAACCTAGGTTTAATATGTTTTTAGGTATGTTTATGGTTGTTCTTCTTACCTGTAGATGTTCAATTTGAAGGGTAAAGTTGTTCTCTCTCTTTAAAACTGTGTGGATTATGAGGGGGACCCTGATAAATTTTGCAGTAGACCTTTTTGCTCCTTCCAACTTCAAGATTTTTATCCCTCATGTAGATTTTGGTTGTATAGAATATTTAGGGTTTTCAATGTTATATAACCCTTTAGTTATTTAGAAAATAGTTTTAGGGAGTTATATTTATCTTCCCAATAGGGGAAAGACTTCATCCACTACATAGGTTAAAAACTCTTGAACAGAAACCCTATTAAAGATTGTTACAATTCCGTTTCCGGTTAATCCAGCAACATACCCGTATTTTTTTGATGTTACAACGACATACCAGATCCCACCATGGGAAAGAAAATCTGTATAAAGGGATGTGTTTGCAAGGTTAGCTCCATAAAGAGATAACTTTTTTACGTTGGGGATGTCTACATCGCTAAAAAATATTACTTTTGTACTTTCAGGATTATCTTCATGATACTTTTTTAAGTTTTCAGGAGGTATCCTAACTTCTAAAATAAAACCTACAGCATCAAAGATTACTTCACTTAAAAGGTTTGCTAGGTTATTTGCTTTCCATTTTTTCTCCACAACAACTAATAATGTTTTATCTCCATAATTGTAAAACAGGAAAGGGGCTTCAATTGTTTTTGGAACTGGTTTAAGTTCATTTTTTTGACGGATACGAATTATCTCGTCTTTCAAAATTTCTCCTTCAAGTCTGTCCGGTTTTAAGGTTAAACCCTGAATCTCTGTTGTTAGGATAAACTGAAAATCATCTTCCTGGTAAGTTTCTTCCAACCTGAAATTTTCAAGTTTGGCTTTTAAATCTTTAAGACTTATTTTTTCCCTTATCTCAAATATCTTTCCAGCTAAAACCATCCTTAAGCTCCAATAGTTTATTATCCAAAAAATAACTAAATTGTTTTTAGGTTGACAAAGCTAATTTAAAGCTTAAAGATATAACGGTAGGTTTAAGTTGTTTTGTTTCCCTTAAATGAAAAGGGAGAAGTTTTCTAGTGATAAAAATGAGTGAAGAAGAAACTGTTATGTGGGTTGAAAAATACCGACCAAAAACATTGGATGAAGTTGTAAACCACAAACAAATAATAGAAAGCCTAAAAGGCTTCCTAAAAAATCCTGTCACGATGCCTCATCTTTTGTTTGCAGGTCCTCCAGGAAACGGAAAAACTTCCGTAGCCCTATGTTTAGCAAGACAACTCTTAGGTCCTAACTGGAGAAATTATACTTTGGAACTTAATGCTTCAGATGAGAGAGGTATCCAGATGGTTAGAGAACGTATAAAAACTTTTACAAGACATTTAACCGGGGCTTTAGCAAACGTTCCCTTTGGAATGGTAATCCTTGATGAAAGTGACCAAATGACCGCTGAAGCCCAAACAGCTCTTAGAAGAATAATGGAAGCAAATTCAAGAACTTCAAGGTTTATCTTAATCTGTAACTATTCAGGTAAGATCATTGATCCTATTCAGAGTAGATGTGCAATTTTTAGGTTTTCTCCCTTAAAGAGAGAAGATGTTGAAAATTATCTTCGTTACATAGCAAAAAACGAAAAAGTGAACCTCTTAGATAGTGGTGTTGAAGCCATAGTTGACCAATGTAATGGTGACCTTAGAAGAGCTATAAACACTCTTCAAGCTGCAGCAACCCTCAGTAAAACCGTTGACAAAAAGATAGTACTACAAGTTGTGGGGAAAGCTGGAATTGAAGAAATACGTGAACTTGTGGAAAAAGCTTTAAAAGGTGACTTTGTAGGAGCCAGAGATAAAATGTACGAACTTATGACCACTTATGGAATGTCTGGAAACGACATCATCAGACAGATTCATCGTGAAATTTTTAATTTAAACCTTCCACCAAAAACTCAACTGGAACTTGCGGCACTTATAGGTGAATATGATTTTCGTTTGGTTGAAGGGGCAAATGAAGACATCCAGCTTAGTGCATTACTTGCCCAACTTGCAAAATTTAACCCAGATAAAGGTGGAAAAGGATAAGTATGAGTAACCTTATGTGGGTTGAGAAGTATCGACCTCAAACCATAGGTGAAGTTATAGGAAACGAAGAAGCCAAAGTTATGTTTGTTTCTTGGCTTAAAGAATGGAAACCGGGAAATAAACCAGCCTTACTTTACGGTCCTCCAGGTGTCGGGAAAACTACACTTGTTCAAGCTACAGCTAAAACCTTTTCCTATGACCTTATAGAAATGAATGCAAGTGATACAAGAACAGCGGAAAAGGTTATGAAGGTTGCTGGTCATGCTGCTGCTGAAGCTTCCCTTTTTACATTTTCCGGTTCAAAGGGTACACTTATTCTTCTAGACGAAGTTGATGGTATCCATGGGGAAGAAGACCGTGGTGGTCTTGGAGCCATCCTCACACTTGTCAGAAACTCGAAAGTTCCCATAGTTTTAGCTGCAAATGACATTTCTGATGTGAGACTTAGAGACCTAAAAGCTGAATGTTTATCCATTCCATTTTATCCTGTTCGTCCTCCTCTACTTTTAGCTTTACTTAGGAAAATCTGTGAAAAAGAAGGCATAACTTTTGAAGAAGAAGCTTTAAAATTAATAGTAAGTCGATGTGAAGGAGATGTAAGGTCCGCGATAAATGACCTTCAATCTGTTGCTGAAAGAACCAAACACATAAGAATTATCGATGTTGAAAATCTAACACCTAGAAACAAACAAATTACGGTTCAAGAAGCCTTAAAGAATATTTTTCTTGCATCCAATCCAGCTCAAGCTAGAAAAGCTTTAGCTGAAGTTGAAATTGATTACGACCTTCTACACCAAACAGTCCATGACAATTTACCCTATCAATATAAGGACCCGGAAGATTTGGCTTCAGCTTATGAAGCCCTATCTAAGGCAGACCTTTTTTTTGGAAGGGTTAAACGTACTAGAGATTGGGGTCTTTTAAGTTATGGATTAGAACAGATGAGTATGGGTATTGCTGCTTCACGTAAAAAGGACTATTATCCCATCGGTTATAAGTTTCCTCCAACCAAACTTATCCTTCTTAGCAAAACAAAAAGTCAACGTGACCTTAAAAATGCTCTTTGTTCTCTCATATCGGAAAAATGTCATGTTTCCCGTAAACGTGCAGCCACAGATTTTCTTCCCTTTCTCCAAGTTATGTTCCAAAATAAAGAAGAAGCTTCAAAAATAGCTGCTTGGCTCAACCTAACCAAAGAAATGGTTGATTATCTTACAGGAAAGGAACCTGAAAAACCAAGCTTAAAAACTAGGAAAAAATCCAGATAGGTGAAACAAGTATTGGTGATAGTCATAACAAAAAGCGGAATAAAACTTCCATACATGGGAAAAGAAAAATTTATTGAACTTATGAAAATTGGGTTAAAATACGATAAACAAACAAAAACTTTTCTCATAGAAAAGATGGACAACATTGAACAATTAAAAAACGTTCTTTCCAACCTCTTTAAAGATGAAATCACTTTTGCTCAAACATGCTTTCTTTGTGATAAAGTTTTCCCATGTAGTGAATGTGAATATCAAAACATTTGTAGAAGCAAAGACATACCTTCCTACTGTATTTGCAAAAAATGTTTGGAAAAACCAAACTTTTCCATGTTGTACCTTGAAAAAACAAGAAAAATTTTAAACTTAGGGTGAAAACAGTTTGGACCTGTTTAAAGCTTCAGAATTCAGGTTTAATCATAAAAAGGTTAGGCTAATGGCCCTCAAAAACATTCCAAAGATTTCAGTGGCCGGAGAAGAAATAGGTCCTGTGGAAGAAAACGGGTATTTTGAAGTTAAAAACTGGATTGCTGACCAGCTT
>CAZNLG010000002.1:10904-25805 GCA_964573765.1 uncultured Candidatus Bathyarchaeia archaeon
AAAGTCCTAGACATCTTTCAATTCTACCCAAAGATTTCTATCCAAAACTCAAAAAGTTTTTAGGAGAACTTAAAGAAAAAAATTTAACCGAACCTGACAAAAAGGTTGAGCTTAACAAGGCTATCCAACTTGCAACAGACATAATTACAAGTAGGTTAAACAAGATTTTGATTCTTTCTTCTGTCAAAGAAAAAAACGAGAGTTTGATAAAGAATTTAACATCGGAAGAAAGGATTCTATATGAAGAACTCTACAAAATCGTAAACGAATGGAGAAATCTTGCACTTGAAATCTAAAAATTTTGGGGTATTGGTTTAGATTGGTTGAAGTTGTTTTAAATCCTCAAGAAAAATTTCAAGAATTTTTTAAGATAGAAAAATACCGTAACCTTATCAAACAGATGGCTGTAGCTGAAAAGCATTCTGTTGTAATCGATTTTCTTGACCTTTCAGCTTTTGATAGCGAATTAGCCAAAGCTGTTCAAAACAATCCTGAGAAATATCTTGGAGAATATGCTGTTCAAGCCTTAAGGTCTCAATTAAGAATTGAAGATAAACAGTATGCTGAAATGACTTCTAAGGAGACTTTTTATGTTAGAGTTAAAGGTTTACCTGATAAGGTTTCCTTAAGAACCATAGGAGCTAAACATATAGAAAAACTGATTTCGTTTGATGGAATAGTTGTTAGGTCAACACCCGTACGACCCCTTCTTACAGAAGCAGTTTTTAAATGTAAATGTGGACAGTTGATACCTGTCCCCCAACATGGTACGTTTATCAAACGTCCTGTAAAATGTCCTAGTTGTGGAAGGGAAAGAGAAAGTGGTTTTGAGTTAGACCTTGAAAAATCCCGGTTTATAGATTCCCAAGAATTAAGAGTTCAAGAAAAACCTGAAGACCTTCCCCCAGGACAACTTCCACGTTACATTGAAGTCTTTGTTGTTGATGAACTTGTAGACCTTGCAAGACCTGGTGACAGAGTAGTCATAACTGGAATCGTGAAAGCAAAACCCGAAACCGTTCCAGGAAAAGGTAAGTTAAGGTCTTTTTCAACCTATGTTGAAGCAAATTATCTGGAAACTTTGGGAAAAGAGCTTGAAACTGTGGAAATTTCTCCTGAAGATGAGAAAAAGATTTTGGAGATAGCTAAAAGAGATTTTGTTCACAAAGAAATCGTGGATTCGATAGCACCTTCAATATATGGGTATGATGATGTAAAAGAAGCAATTATGTACCTGCTTTTTGGCGGGGTTCCAAAAACAACTTTTGAAGGTGTTTCTATAAGGGGAGACATTCATGTTCTCCTAATCGGAGATCCTGGTACTGCTAAATCTCAAATGTTAAAATACGTGGCAAAGGTTGCACCAAGAGGTATATACACAAGTGGTAGGGGGACTACTGCCGCAGGACTTACAGCTGCAGTTTTAAGGGAAAAAGCTGGCGGTATGGTTTTAGAAGCAGGAGCATTAGTTCTTGCTGATAAAGGTGTTGCAGCTATCGATGAAATCGATAAGATGAGGGATGAAGACAGAATTGCAATGCATGAGATGATGGAACAACAAACGGTTAGTGTTGCAAAGGGTGGTATTGTTGCAACCCTTAATGCTAGAGCTTCGATTCTTGCAGCTGCAAACCCCAAGTTTGGAAGATATGAAGATAGACTTTCCGTAACTGAAAACATAGATATTCCTGTTGTGATTCTTTCAAGGTTTGACCTTATTTTTATCCAAAAAGATTATCCTGAAAAATCTGTTGACGAAAAACTTTCAGACCATATTTTAAATGTTCATAAAACAGGTGGTGTTGCTGCTAAACCACCAATCCCACCGGACCTTCTAAGAAAATACATAAGTTATGCTAGGGCTAGAATACATCCCAGACTAACTGAAGAAGCTAAAAATCATCTTAGACAATTTTACCTAAAAATGAGGGAAATGTCTGCTGGGGGTGAAGGTACACCTGTAGCCATAACCCCAAGACAACTTGAAGCCTTAATCAGAATAGCTGAAGCAAGAGCAAGAGCAGCTCTTAGAGAAGAAGTAACAAAGATGGATGCTGAAGCAGCTATCCAAATAATGAAAAAATCTCTTAAAGATGTAGGTGCATTCAAAGAAGCAGAGATGGCTGATATAGATGTAATCATGACAGGTAAACCTGCAACTCTCCGAGAAGGTCTTACAACGGTAATAAAAATTGTGGGTGATTTGGAGAAAGAATATGGTGAAGCTGAGCTTGAAGAACTTTACAATAGGCTTGAAACTGAACATAAAATAAATCGAAGAACAGCTGAAGAATACGTAAGAAGACTTTTAAGGGAAGGTTCTCTCTACTCTCCAAAGGATGGTTACGTAAAAAGAACAAAAACTTAAAATGACTGGTGGATTTTTTGCATATTTCCGATGTACCAGTTCCGTTGGAAGCAAAAAATGTTCTACTTGAACATGGTTACCAAGAACTTTACCCACCTCAAGTTGAAGCATTAAAAAGAGGTGTTCTTGAAGGTAAAAAATTTGTTTTAGCAAGTCCGACAGCTTCAGGTAAAACGCTTATTGCTGAATTTTGCGCCCTAAAACATGTTCTGGAAAAAAGGGGAAAGGTTCTTTATCTTGTACCTTTAAGGGCTTTAGCTTCTGAAAAATATGAGAACTTTTTAAAGTACAGTAAAATTAGAAAGCCAAACGGAGAAAAAGTGAAAGTAGCTGTTTCAACTGGAGATTATGATAGTAGCGACCCTTATCTTGAACATTACGACATAATAATAACAACAAACGAAAAAGCTGACAGTCTTCTAAGACATAACGCAAGATGGTTAAGAGAAGTCTCCTTAGTTGTTGCTGATGAAGTACATCTTCTTCAAGATGTAGACAGAGGACCAACACTTGAAGTAGCTCTTACAAGGTTAAGACAACTTAACCCCAACATTCAAATTTTAGCTTTAAGTGCAACAATAGAAAACGTTGAAGAGATAGCCGGATGGCTTGATGCTGATTATGTAGCCATGGATTGGAGACCTGTACCATTAAGGGAAGGAGTCCTCTACTCGGATGAAGTTATATTTAGAGATGGTGCTTCAAGAAAGATTTCCAACATTCATTCAAACCCAACTATAAGTTTTGTCGTTGAAACTGTCAAAAACGGAGGGCAAACCTTAATTTTTGTTGAAGCTAGAAGAACCGCCATAAGTTTAGCTCAAAAAATCGCTCCCACGATAAGAAAACTTCTCTCAAAAAATGAGAAAAGAACCCTTAAAAACATCTCAGAAAAGATTTTGATGACTGGTGAAAGAACAAGTCTCAGTGAAACTTTAGCTAAACTCGTTGAAGATGGTGTATGTGCTCATCATGCAGGTATACATGTAGCTCATCGAAAAATTATAGAAGATAGCTTTAGAAAAGGAACGATTAAGGTCATAGTAGCCACTCCTACACTTGCTGCTGGAGTAAACTTACCTGCAAGAACGGTAATCATAAACAGTCATGTACGTTATGAACCTGGTTATGGAAGGATGGAAATACCTATTCTTGAATATAAACAGATGGCAGGTAGGGCTGGTAGACCTCAATATGATGAGTTTGGAGAAGCTGTGTTGGTAGCTTCATCTCCAGATGAACAAGAATACCTTATGGAATACTATGTTTGTTCTAAACCAGAAAAAATATGGTCTAAGCTTGCTGTTGAAAGAACTTTAAGGTCTCATGTTTTGGCAGCTGTTGCTTCAGACTTTGTTAAAACTGAAGAAGGTCTCCTTAACTTTTTTCAAAAAACCTTCTATGCTTACCAGTATGGAGAGAAAATCATCAAAAAACCAGTTTATTCTGTTTTAAAATATCTGGTTGAAAATGACATGGTTAAGTATGATGGTTTCCATTTGAATGCCACAGCATTTGGAAAGAGAGTCTCTGAACTTTACATAGACCCTGAAACAGCAGTATTGATAAGGAAGGGGCTGTCAAACAAGCCTAAAAAACTAACTGAAATCAGTTTTCTTCATCTAGTTTCTCATACACCTGACCTGGTACCTAAACTTTATCCTTATAAACAAGAGATGGGTAAACTTAGACTTTTCATGGAAGAACATGAAGATGAGTTTATGTTTCCCCCACCAGACCCTTGGGAATACTACGTGGATTATGAAGCCTTCCTAGGTGAAATTAAATGTGTAAAAGTTCTTTTTCATTGGATTGAAGAAGCAAAAGAAAATGAAATATTAGAACATTTTAAAGTTGAACCTGGAGACCTTTACAGGCTTGTTGAAATAGCTGAATGGCTTCTTTATGCAACCCAAGAGTTGGGTGAACTTTTTGGTTACAAGGACCTTTTACCGTTAATCGATGAACTTAGAAACAGGGTTAGGTATGGAGTAAAACCTGAACTTTTACCTCTTGTTTCCTTGGAAGGTGTTGGAAGAATTAGAGCTCGAGCCTTGTTTAACTCTGGTTACAGAAACATCGATACACTAAAAAGAACTTCTTTAACAGAACTTATGACTGTTCCAGGTATCGGTCAAAAACTTGCTAGAAAAATTAAGGAAGAAGTTGGTGGAAAAATCAGACGGGAAGAACTAAGCGGAAAACATATCGAAGAAGTTGGTGTCCAAGAATCTTTAGAAAGTTTTTCTGAAACCGGAAAAGATGGTTAGAAGATTAAATTTTATTTAGGAGAGTTACCTTCTTTTTAGAAGTAAACCTGGTGAATTAAATCTTGCCGACATGGGGATATTCCATAAAAGGCTTGAACCCTGAGAAAACAGCTATAGCAAGTGGTAGAGACCTTAGAATTTCCCCTAAAGCTGCTAGAGAAATATGTTTAGCCATAAAAAACATGCGTCTTGAAGATGCAAAAAAATTTCTTGAAGAAGTTATTGCTGGAAAAAAAGCAGTACCTTTCAAACGTCACAAAAAGGAAGTACCCCATAGACGTGGTTTACAAGGATGGTATGCAGGTAAGTATCCAAAAAAAGCTTCTAAAGAAATCTTGAAGGTTTTAAATGCTCTGGAAGCAAACGCCGAAGAAAAAGGTCTTGATGTTGAAAAACTAAGAATAATTCATGCTGCTGCTCAACGTGGAACAAAAATTAGAAAGTATATTCCAAGAGCTTTTGGACGAAGTACTCCTTATTTTCAACAGTTAACTCATGTAGAGTTTGCTGTTGAAGAAAGATAATTCCAAAATTACAACTTTTTAGCTAGTTTTCTAACCAAAAAATTGGAAATGTTATATTCGTATCATTTAAGCTCTTATCCATAAGGTTATTTTCACTGTTGGTAAAAGCGTATATAAGGTAAGTTGGTTAGATTATTTCTGTCATGGAGGGTTAAAAATACCTTGGTTATTGATGTACATGTACATCCCCCCACAAAGGAGTTTTTGATAGATACTCTTGGAACTTATGGTGAAGCTACCTGTAGATACTTCAAAGTCCCCCTAAAACCAAAAACAATCGAAGAAATGATCGTTGAATTTGATGAGGCTGGGGTTGAAAAAATGGTTCTTTTAGCCTTGGATGCCGAAACCGCTACAGGTTTACCAAAAACTTCAAACGAATACATAGCCAAAATAGTTGACAAATATCCTGAAAAATTCATCGGATTTGCAAGTGTGGACCCAAACAAAGGACGTTTAGCCATAAAAGAACTAGAAAAAGCTATATATGACCTTGGACTTAGAGGGGTTAAGTTTCAACAATCCGTTCAAGCTTTCTTTCCAAATGACCGTAAATTTTATCCGTTATATGAAAAAGCTGTTGAACTTAAGATACCCGTGGTTTTTCACATGGGAACAACAGGTTGGGGTGCAGGACTACCGGGAGGTGGAGGTATAAAACTAAAATACACCAATCCTATGTTTGTTGATGATGTAGCTGCAGACTTTCCGGAATTAACGATCATCTGTGCACATCCGGCTTGGCCTTGGCAGGATGAAATGTTGGCGGTTGCTATGCATAAATCTAATGTATACATAGACCTGTCAGGTTGGTCTCCAAAATATCTTCCTGAAACCTTAATTCGTTACATAAATGTTTTCCTTAGTGATAGATGTTTATTTGGTACTGATTATCCCTTTATTAAACCAAGCCGTTGGCTCAAAGACTTTAAAGAGCTCAAATTTAAACCTGAAATTGAAAAAAAGATACTTGAAGAAAACGCAAAAAAAGTTCTCAAGATATAGAAGATCTGTTTAACCAATCACATAAGTAGTTCAACAGTTTTTGGAAAGGTAAAACTAAAATTTCCAAAAACTCGGATATAAGCTTAAACCTTGAAGGATGGATGTTAAATGTCAGTTCAAGTTAAGGACATCATGATAAAAGACGTAATAACAATAGACCATTCTAAATCTGTCTCTGATGTTGCAAAAATAATGGATGAGAAAAAGGTAGGATGCGTTGTGGTGCTTAAAGATGGTAGCCCAACCGGGATAGTCACGGAAAGAGACCTTATTCGAAGAGTTTTAGCAAAAAACAGAAACCCAGCAGAAACCAAGGTAAGTGAAGTAATGTCCACTCCACTGATCAGTGTTAGACCAGAATTATCGGTTTTGGTAGCAGCACAAGAAATGAGTGAAAGAAAAATTAGAAGACTTGCTGTCGTAGAAGATGGAAAGCTTGTAGGGATAATCACTTCATTTGACCTTGCAAAACATCTTGGTGAAGTTACAAATCTAATGGTTGCGGCTATTTTACGTGGTATGAAGCTAGGTTCTCTTATGGGTTAGAGGGATTTACAATCCTATAAAAGCCCATTTTACAAACCTGTAAAGGTAAAGCTTAAAGCTAGGTTATTTTATTTGTTTTAAGCGTTTAAACATGCCTATATATGGGAGGTTACAAGTGGGGTAAATGTCGGTCATTAAACAAATAATGGCTGAATCAAAAAGAAGAGTAGATGTAGATGAGTTTCTGCAAAAAGAGTTAGCTAAAGCAGGTTATGGTGGAGTAGAAATAACAAAAACACCCTTGGGTACCAGAATAACGATCTATGCAGTAAGACCTGGACTTGTGATAGGGCGTGGAGGAGAAGGGATAAGAGTCCTCTCAAGAGTTCTTGAGGAAAAATTTAAACTTTTTAATCCACAAATAGCTGTGGCGGAAGTTCAGGTTCCGGAACTTAATCCACAAATCATGGCTTCAAAAATAGCTTCCGCTTTGGAAAGGGGTGTTCATTTTAGAAGAGCTTGTTATTGGGCTTTAAACAGTATAATGAATGCTGGAGCTCTTGGAGCCGAGATAATCGTTAGCGGTAAACTTACTACTGAACGTGCAAGATATGAGAAGTTTAAGGCAGGATATCTTCCCAAAGTTGGAGACCCTGTTTTAAAACATGTTAAAAAAGCTGTGGTTTATACCCAGTTAAAACCAGGATTGTTTGGAGTTAAGGTAACCATAGTTCCTCCAACCTACAAATCTCCAGACCAATTTGAAATAAAAGAAGCGGAACCAATTACTGAAACAAAACCAACCGAAGAAACTTCAACCCAACCTACAGAAGAAAGTAAACCAAGTGAAGGTGAAGGATAATTGCCCATCCTAAGAATGAGTGAAATAAGGTCTATGAGTAAGGAAGATAGAGAAAAAAAGCTTTCTGAACTTAGAGTTGAACTGATGAAGTTAAGAACTAAGGTTAGGGCTAAAGGTTCCATTGAAAATCCTAAAGCTATCAGGGAAATTAGAAAAACCATAGCAAGAATCTTAACGGTTCAAAACGAAGAAAAAGTGAAGAAAAAATGAGTCCAATTACACCAAAAAACATCTGTAGACATGAACTGATAGGATTGGAAGTAAAAGTGGTTAAGAGTAGTTGTCCTTTCTATGTAGGTATAAAAGGAAAGGTTGTAGATGAAACAAAAAACATGCTTATGGTCCATAACGGGAAAAAGAAGAAGAGTCTACCAAAAAACACTTCCGAATTTTTGTTTAAACTTCCTGATGGTTGTTTAGTTATGGTTGACGGAAAAAACCTTGTTGGACGACCTGAAGACAGAATCAAAAAACCTTTAAGAAGGTGGTAAAAAATGAGAGACATAGGAATTCCTGTTAAACCTCCAAAAACAGAATGTAACGATAATAAATGTCCTTTCCATGGAAAACTTCCAGTTAGAACAAAGGTATTAGAGGGAAAAGTTGTAAGTGCAAAAATGCAGAGAACAGTTATAGTTCAAAAAGACTACTTACACTACATACCAAAATATATGCGTTTTGAACGAAGAAGAAGTCGTATATCCGCTCACAACCCACCCTGTATTTCCGCAAAAGAAGGTGACATTGTAAAAATTGCAGAATGTAGACCGATAAGTAAGACTGTTTCCTTTGTTGTTGTTGAAAAGGTTTCTGAAGGTGAGAAGTGATGCCAGGCCCAAAAACACGAGCTGTAAGTGCTAAAGGTATAGTCGAATATAGACCAAAAATATCAAGGGGGATACCTGTTGGAGCAATAGTTCGTTGTGCAGACAATACTGGAGCCAAAGAGTTGAAAGTAATTCAAGTTGTAGGATACAAAGGTAGACTTAGAAGGATTCCTTCAGCTGCTGTTGGGGATATGATGATAGTCTCCGTGAAAAAGGGGACTCCAGACATGAGAAAACAAATTTTTCCTGCGGTTCTTATCAGACAGAGAATGCCTTTTAAACGTCCAGACGGGACAACTGTTCAATTTGAAGATAATGCTGCTGTAGTTTTAACTCCTGAAGGAGAATTAAAGGGTACGGAAATTCGTGGACCTGTTGCAAAGGAAGCTGCTGAAAGATGGCCTAGAATAGCAAGTGTATCAAGCATGATTGTTTAGGTGGTTAAGATTTGACCATATCTTCTAAACCTTCAAAACAAAGAAAATTCCTTTTTAATGCTCCCTTACATAAAAGACATAAACTTGTTTCTGCACCTCTTTCCGTTGAGTTAAGGGTAAAATATGGGAGAAGGTCTTTCCCCGTTCGAAAAGGAGATGTTGTACAAATTGTCAGAGGAGATTATGCTGGAACGGAAGGAAAAGTTAGACGAGTAGACCTTAAGAACTACAGAATTACAGTTGAAGGTGTAACAAGAGAAAAAGCTGATGGTACAACTGTTTTCGTTCCGATCCATCCATCAAAAGTTGTGATTAAAAAGCTTAACTTGGATGACAAATGGAGGTCTCAAAGATTAACCCAAAAATCTGTTGAAGAAACAGGAAAAAAGGAAGGTTAGGTTAAATGGGTAGAAAAGGTGAAAGGTCTCATCTTAAACGATTAGCTTCACCAGCTTTTTGGCCTATTCCCAGAAAGCAAAAAGTTTGGGTTGTAAAACCTTCTCCAGGACCTCATCCTGTCGACAGAAGTATCCCTCTATTAATCATAGTGAGGGATTTACTTGGTTTAGCTCAAACTGAGAAAGAAGCATCCATTATTATTTCTGAAGGTAAGGTAAAGGTTGATGGAAGAGTTAGAAAGGATAAACGTTTCCCAGTTGGACTTATGGATGTCGTTGAAATTCTGGATGTAAATAAAGCTTATCGGGTTGTCCCAAGTACCCATCGAGTTTTTAGTTTTCAACCCATCAATGAAGAAGAAAAAATGTTTAAACTTTGTAGAATAGAAAACAAAACAACCGTAAAAGGTGGAAAGTTTCAACTTAACCTTCATGATGGAAAAAATATTCTTTTAAGAACAGAAGAACCAGAAACAAACGGATACAAAACTTTGGATGTCATAAAAATTAATCTTCAAAACAACGAAATCATGGAACATTTTAAACTTGAGAAAGGAATGTATGCTGTAATCATTGGTGGAAAAAACATAGGTAGACATGGAACCATAACTGAGATAGAAGAAAATCCGTACAAAAAAAGAAGGTTAAAAACGGTAAAAATCAAAGGTACAGACGGTATGGAGTATAACACCATCCTAGACTATGTTTTTGTTGTTGGAAAAGAAAATCCTGTGATTTCCCTACCGGGAGGCTAACCTAGGATGTCTGTTTGTGAGAAGATCTACGAGAAATGGCAAAGCAATCCCATGACAAAACCTAGAATTGAAAAAGTAACCGTTAACGTAGCCGTAGGAAGGTCTGGTGAACCCCTAGAAAAGGCTTCAAAAATACTTGAACAGTTAACAGGTCAAAAACCATGTTTTAGAAAAGCTAAGAAAACAATAAAAGACTTCGGTATAAGAAGAGGTGAACCTATAGCATGTATGGTTACCCTTAGAAAACAAAAAGCAATAGAATTTTTAAAGAAAGCTTTTGCAGCTGTTGGAAACAAGATTTCAAAATCAAGTTTTGATAAAAATGGGAATTTTTCTTTTGGAATTCGAGAACATATTGAACTTCCGGGGACAAAATATAATCCTGAGTTAGGGATAATTGGGATGGATGTATGTGTTACAATAGGTAAACCTGGTTACCGAGTTAAAGAAAGAAAAAGATGTAGAGCAAAAGTAGGGGCCAGCCATAGAGTTCGTTTAGAAGAAGCCGTATGTTACATTAAAGAAGCTTTTGGTGTAGAAATAATCGGAGAGGTGAAATAAATTGAAACACAAACCAAAAAAAGAAAGAAAATATGGAAAAGGAAGCCGTCCCTGTCGAAGATGTGGAGCTTATGGTCCTATCGTAAGAAAGCTTGGTTTAAATCTTTGTCGTCAATGTTTTAGAGAAGTAGCTCAAAAACTTGGATTCAAAAAATATCATTAAGGTGAAGAACAACCATGGTTTTAAACGACCCCCTTGCAAACTGTCTTTCAACAATAATGAACAATGAAATGAGAAACAAACGTGAATGCATAGTTGCACCAGCATCAAAACTGATAGGGAACGTGTTAAAAACAATTCAAAGACATGGCTACATAGGGGAATTTGAGTTTATAGACGATGGAAGAGCAGGTAAATTCAGGATCCAGCTGCTTGGAAGAATCAATAAATGTGGAGCAATCAAACCAAGATACTCCGTAAAAGTGAAGGAAATCGAATTCTTTGAGAAAAGATTTCTTCCTTCCCGAGACATGGGATTACTCATAGTCTCTACACCGAAGGGTGTTATGTCTCATAAAGAAGCTATTCAAAAACATGTGGGAGGAAAACTTTTAGCCTACATTTACTAACATCAGCAGGTGTTTGGCTTTGGTTAGAACGATAGTTGAAGAAAGGTCGGTAACGATTCCTGAAGGCGTTGAAGCAAAACTTGAAGGTAAAATTTTAACTGTTAAAGGACCCTTGGGTGAACTAAAAAGAGATTTTTCATTTGCACCAGTGTATATAGGTTTAGAAGATAAAAAGATAGTTGTTAGAAGTTTTTTAGCTAGAAAAACCGAGAAAGCGATTGTCGGTACGATTACTTCCCATATAAAAAACATGGTTAAAGGTGTGACAAAGGGTTTTACTTACAAACTTAAGAAGGTATACTCTCATTTCCCGATTAACGTTAAAGTTTCTGGAGATAAAGTTCTGATAGAAAATTTTATCGGTGAGAGAAGTCCAAGAATCGCAAAAATAGTTGGTAACGTCAAAATAAACGTAAAAGGAGATGACATAGAAGTTCAAGGCTTAAACTTAGAAGAAGTAAGCCAGACAGCAGCAAACATTCAACAAGCTACAAAAATAAAGAAAAAAGACCCAAGAGTTTTTCTAGACGGAATCTATATTTATGAAAAAACTGAAGGGTTGAGTAGTTGAACAAAAAAACTCTTACCAAGAAAATCAGGAAAGTTAGAAGGAAAAAGCCTAAATTTATTAGGCAGGAGTCTTGGCGTTATAAAAGACTTGAAACAGGTTGGAGAAAACCTAAAGGTATAGACAGTAAAATGAGGCTTAAACGTAAAGGTTACCCCATCTCACCTAACGTAGGTTATCGGTCTCCTAAAGACATACGAGGTTTTCATCCTTCAGGTTTTTCTGAAGTTTTGGTTTATCGTGTTGAAGATTTAAAAGGTTTAAATCCTGAAGTTCATGCTGTCAGAATAGCTCACACAGTTGGTAAAAGAAAAAGAATCGAAATTGAAGAATCTGCAAGAAAAGCTGGTTTAAAAATCTTAAATCCAACAACAAAACCTAGTTTAGAAAGTGAAGAAGAAGTAAAAGGTGAAAGTGAAGAAACATCATAAATTTCGGTGAATACAAAGATGAGTTTAAAAAGTCAACGTGCTATTGCAGCTAAGATACTAAAATGTGGTAAAAATAGGGTTTGGATAGACCCGGAAAGAATAGAAGATGTTGAAACCGCAATAACAAGAAAGGAAATTGAAAGATTGATTAAGGATGGTGTGATAAAAGCCCGTCCGGTTAAGGGTATCAGTCGGGGTAGAGTAAGAGTCCTCCGTAAAAAAAGAAAGAAAGGACGAAGAAGAGGTGTTGGAAGTAGGGAAGGAGCAAAATATGCTCGTTTACCTAGAAAGAGACGTTGGATCCAAACAATAAGAGCCATCAGGAAAAAGTTGAGAGAACTTGTAGAATCTAAATCTATAACAAACACTACCTACCGAAAGCTTTACCGGATGGCTAAAGGGGGAGTTTTTAGAAGTACTTCCCATCTTCTTCAGTACATAGAGTCAGCTAAACTTTACAGGAGGAAACCTAGGTAATGGCTAGAAGTGCAGCTTACCATGTTCCCTTCAGAAGAAGAAGAGAAGGAAAAACAGACTACTATCAAAGAAAAGAATTGGTTAAGTCAAGAAAGATTAGGCTTGTTGTACGTGGAACTCTTTCCCATTTTATCGTTCAATTTGTTAAAGCAGAACAGAAAGGTGATAGAATTCTTGTTGCTGCAACTTCCAAAGAACTTACAACAAAATACGGTTGGAAGGCACCCTGTGGAAATTTACCTGCAGCTTATTTGACAGGTTTACTGGCTGGATTAAAAGCAAAAAAGAAGGAACTTAAAGAAGCAGTGTTGGATGTTGGTGTTAAAAAACCAGTAAAGGGTTCTAGGATTTATGCAGGTTTTATGGGGGTGTTGGATGCCGGAATTTCCGTTCCCCACGGTGAGGACATATTCCCACCAATCGAAAGAATTCGAGGTGAACATATAGCAAACTATTGGAAGACTATCGAAAATCCGGAAGAAAGAGAACGTAGATTCTCCCAGTACCTTAAAAACGGTTTAACTCCGGAAGAACTTCCAAAACATTTTGAAGAAGTTAAAAATAACATAAAAAACGCTTTTCCTGATGCTTAGTCTTGGAAGGTTTTTGGGATGCGAAATGTTTATATTGTTTTTTGTGAACGCATTTTTGCATCAAACCTAACATAAAACTTAGAGGAGAAAAGAATGGCAGCTGGAGAAGAATGGGTTCCCCGTACAAAACTTGGTAGACTTGTGCTTGAAGGTAAGATAGTTTCCATGAGTGAAGTTTTTGCTCAAGGTTACAGAATCCAAGAAGCTGAAATTGTTGATAGACTTTTACCCAACCTTCGACAAGAAGTTTTAGATATGGGTATCGTTCAAAAACAAACGGATGCAGGAGAACAGTCTAGATTTAGAGTTATCGTTGCCGTTGGAAATGAAGATGGATTTGTGGGTGTTGGGGTTGGGAAAGCTAAACAGGTTAGGTTGGCTATAGAAAAAGCAACCATGTATGGTAAACTTAACCTAATACCTGTTATAAGAGGTTGTGGAAGTTGGGAATGTGGTTGTAATAAACCTCATTCCCTCCCATTTAAAACCGTTGGGAAATGTGGGAGTGTGAGAGTTGAACTTATTCCTGGTCCAAGGGGGCTTGGAATCGTAGCCAACAGAATTGCATCGACGATTTTAAAGCTTGCGGGTATAAAAGATTGTTGGTCCAGAAGTTATGGTGCAACAAGCACAGCTTCATCACTTGCATATGCTGTATACGATGCTTTAAAGAACACATTTAAAATTGTAACTCCCCAAGACTGGGTTAGGTGAAATTTAAAATGACCAGTCTTCAGGATAAATGTCTCGCGATTGTTAGGTTGAGGGGAACGATTAACGTTAGAAAGGATGTTAAAGATACACTTAAACTTCTACGTCTTAACAGGGTAAATCATGCAACCCTCATTCCTTCTACACCCCAATATTTGGGGATGCTTCAAAAAGCAAAAGACTACATTACTTGGGGTGAAGTTTCCAAAGAAACAATTTTAAAACTTTTAAGAAAACGTGGGGAAATTGTTGGTGGAAAAAAACTAACAGACCATTATATACAGGAAAAAGGGTACAAGAACCTTGAAGAAATCGCAGAAAAAATTTATTCATTAGAAGTAAAACTAAAAGACCTAAACGGAATAAAACCAGTTTTCCGGCTTCATCCTCCATCAGGTGGTTTTAAAAAATCCTTAAAACGTGCCTTCCAAGAAGGAGGCGAACTGGGTTACAGGGGAGAAAAAATAAACAAACTTTTAGAAAAGATGATGTAGGAAAAGGGAGGATGAACACCAAATGCCCCATAAACTAAGAAAAACTAGGAAACTTCGTGGTTCAAGAACCCATGGTTGGGGTCAAGTTGGTCAACATAGAAAACATGGAATGAAAGGTGGAAGAGGGAATGCTGGAAAACATAAGCATAAATGGACTTATGTTGTAAAATATGAACCCGATTATTTTAGTAGGAGAGGATTTCGTTGTCCAACGGGAAGAGGAGAAGTTAAAACCATAAATGTGGGTGAACTTGATGAGCTTGTTGATGAGTTAGGTCGTGAAAATAAACTTGAAGTGGAAAATGGAAAATATACTGTAAACCTTTCAGAATTTGGATATGAAAAACTTTTAGGTGAAGGAAGAATTACAAAACCCATACTTGTTAAGGTTAAATCTTACTCAAAATTAGCTGAACAAAAGATTTTAACAGCAGGTGGACAGTTAATCAAACTTGAAACCTAACCTGAAGAGGGTTTAAGTTTTGGCTGGAAAAGCTTTTGAAGCTTTTGCAAGTCTAGCTCGAGGAATTCCCGAAATAAAGAAGCCTGTTCGAAGAGTTAATT
>CAZNLG010000003.1:0-23411 GCA_964573765.1 uncultured Candidatus Bathyarchaeia archaeon
TTTTTACGGTGTTTTTTGGTATAACAATTCCAACGATGATTTTATGGGTTTTTATATTACAAATGTTTATGTCACCAAAAGAAGCCACTACAGGTTTTGTTTTTGCACCTGTTGCAATTTTAATTTTTGTGGTTGCAATGACCGTTGCTGCAAGAACAATAAAGGTTAAATGGCCTTAAAGGTTGAGAGAAGAAAATAAACTCCAAGGACCATAAGTGAAGCAGCTCCACCACAAATAATTAGCCTGATTATGTTTTTGTTTAAAACCTTTCTTCCTTTACCAGTTGAGTAACCGATAAATCCAAACCAACTTAAGTCGGCTAAACTATGTCCAATAAAAAAACAAACAAACCCTAGAAAACCAGCTACTTCAAGACTTTTGTACATTAAAGGGATTCCTGGTGTAACCCACCAAAGAAAAAAATAGGGGTTAGAACAACTTGCCAAAAAACCTGAAAAAACTGGACTGTAAGAAGTTTGGGTAGTGGTCTTTGTTGAAAAATTAACTTGAACTTTTTTTGAAGTCTTTAAAATGTAAACTCCCATGAAAAGAAGGGTTAAACCTCCAATAAATCCAATACCAAACTTTACAGATTCAAGTTTAAGTAGATTCTCCAGTCCAAAGAAGGCTGTAATGATTATTACTGTTTCAGCTAGAAGATGCCCCACCACTACAAATGGTCCTGCAATGCTTCCTCTTTTTATGGATTCTGTTACTGTTACAGCAAACACGGGACCTGGTACCAATGCTCCAACTAAAGCTGCAACAAAGGAAGCAACAAGGACACCTAAAAGAGTAAGCATCCTAGTACACCAAACCTAGTATATAGAGACTTTTTCCACACCTTTGATTTTTAAAAATTCTGGAACAAGGTCTCCAGGTATTTTTGTTTCAGCTATGAGAGTAAGTTTTGGTTCTGGGGAAAGTTCCGGGTCATCCACCAAGGCTTGTCGTATGCTTATGTTTTTATCCGCTAACAATGAAGCTGACTTTGCAAGAATTCCAGGGATTTTTGCACTTATAGGGGTTATCTCAACAACACCCAACCCAAGATATTTTGATATTTCCTTAAGTGAATGCCCTGCCGACCTTAAATGTTTAAACACAACCTGTAGTTCAGGGTCTTTCTCGATTGTTTTTATGGTTTGAGTAACCGTTCTTCGGTCTACTTTTGCAACTTTTGCCAATTTTACGTTTGGAATTTCTATGTCGTTACAGTAGATTTTCCCTTCTTTAACGCTAAGACCATTTTCCACAAGAACTTTTGCTACTGCTAAACGTTCGGGATAATTTTTTAGGCGTTCTGCAACTTTTTGCCACATGGTTTCATCAAGTACAAAATTGTACAAGTAACACATAAATATATCGTATATGATGAATAATAGACGTATAAGTCGAGAATAAGGAGGGACATCAAAATAAACAAGCTAAAAATAGACCTACCCACAGACGAAATTCCAACCAAATGGTACAACATCCTACCAGACCTACCTAAACCTTTACCACCACCCATAGACCCGGAAACAAAAGAACCCATGAAACCTGAAAAACTTGAACGTATCTTCGCAAAAGAACTTTTAAGACAAGAAATGAGTTCAGAACGTTGGATAGATATACCGGAAGAAGTTCGAGAAGTATACCAGTTGTGGCGACCAACACCCCTCTTCAGAGCGATAAGAATGGAAAGAGCATTAAAAACTCCTGCAAAAATCTACTATAAGTATGAAGGGTTAAGTCCTCCGGGAAGCCACAAACCTAACACAGCTGTTGCTCAAGCATACTACAACATGAAGGAAGGAATTCAAGTATTAACCACCGAAACAGGTGCAGGACAATGGGGTTCAGCGTTAGCTTTTGGTTGTTCAATGTTTGGTATAAAGGCAAGAGTCTACATGGTTAAGGTAAGTTATCATCAAAAACCCTACAGAAGACTTCTTATGCAACTTTGGGGTGCAGAGATTTTTCCAAGTCCAAGTGAAAGAACAGAATTTGGGAGAAAGGTTTTAAAAGAAGACCCTGAAAACCCGGGAAGCCTAGGAATAGCAATAAGCGAAGCTGTGGAAGATGCTGTTACTCATGAAGATACAAAATATTCGCTTGGAAGCGTTTTAAACCATGTTCTGCTTCATCAAACCGTTATAGGGTTAGAAACCAAAAGACAATTTGAAATCTTGGATGACTATCCAGATGTTATCTTTGGTTGTGTAGGTGGTGGAAGTAGTTTTTCCGGGTTGTTTTGGCCGTTTTACTATGATAAGGTTACCGGTAAAGCTCCAAAGAATGTAAGGTTTGTTGCCGTTGAACCTACAGCATGTCCAACCTTAACAGCCGGAATCTACATGTATGACCATGGTGATACCGCTAGGATGACACCTCTCATGAAAATGTACACGTTAGGTCATGACTTTATACCACCACCAATCCATGCTGGTGGATTAAGGTACCATGGAGATGCCCCCACCCTATGTTTATTGGTTAATGAAGGAAAAGTTGAAGCTAAAGCTTACAATCAAGTAGACGTATTCAATGCAGCAAAAATTTTTGCTGAATCTGAAGGTATGGTTCCTGCACCAGAACCTTCCCATGCTATAAAGGCTGTTGTTGATGAAGCAATCAAATGTAGGGAGACAGGTGAAGAAAAAACAATACTCTTCCTTCTGTCAGGTCATGGACATTTTGACATGAAAGCCTACCAAGACTATTTTGAAGGAAAACTACTTCCTTACGAACATCCAAAAGGAGAAACAGAAAAAGCAATAGAAAGACTGAAAAAACTTTATCCATGGATAGATAAACTACCCTATTAACCCTCCACCAAAATTTTTAATCTAAACCTATAAATTCTAAGTTTTAAAACTCAGACTAAAAAAGAACGTTTAGAAGGGGATGCCCTGTTTTCTCAAATAAAAGTGGAAACGATATAAAAAGGGCAAAACAAAGGTTAAGAGAAGAAATATGGAGTAAAATGGAAAAGCTTAGAGTTGCAAGGTTGCCGGTTCCGGTTAAGTTTAGAATCCCAAATTTTGAAGGTTCGGAAATAGCGGCAAAAAAGGTAAGGGAGTTAGAAGTCTGGAAAAAAGCAAAAATTGTAGTTTCAAATCCAGACTATGCTCAAAAGAAGATTAGGGAGTATGCTTTAAAGGATGGAAAAATTTTGGTGATGGCTTCTCCTAGGTTGAAACAGGGATATGTTTTAGTGAAACCTGAAAAGGTTAAAGGTAAAGAAACGTTTGCTTCAACGATCCAAGGTGCATTTAAGTACGGTGAAAAAATAAGTATGGATAACTTACCAAAACCAGACTTAATCATTACCGGATGTGTTGCTGTTGGTAGGGATGGTTTTAGGTTGGGAAAGGGAGGAGGTTATGGTGACAGGGAAATAAAAACGATTCAAGAAAAATTTGGACCTATCCCAGTTGTTACAACCATCCATGAAATTCAGTTTGTAGAAAGGGTTCCCGTAGAAGAAAATGATCCAAAAGTTGATATTATAGTTACTCCAAAAAGAATTTATCATATACAACAAAGTGAGTAGGATTATTCAAAAAAACGGGCTAACCCCTTTTTTGTGGCTTTTATACTTCCAAGTTGTTGTCTCGTTACACCAAAAATTTCAAGAATTCTTAAAGCTGCAGGAATTATCTGATTTTCAATATAGTAGGTTACATCCAGTTGTTCAGGTTTAGCCATAAGGTAGGGTACAGCTTTCTCGTAAAGTTTTCCTTCACCTTTAACGATCACAAAACCAACCTTATCTCCAAGGGAGAGATTCCAACCAGACCTTACAAGTTTTTTTGCAGCTTCAACATGGGGAGCCTTAACCTGATATTCTTTGATGGGTTTAGTTATCGTTTTCCATATGATAAAGGGTTCAAGCTCAGATACACCAGATTGAATTTTATCTGTAAATTCCCTAACAAACTTTACAGCTTTTTCAGTATTTACTTCCTTCAAAACTATCTCCAAAACTTTTTCTTGAACATATTTTGCTGCTTCACACCAATCGCCTCTTGCAACTTCAAGCCCAACTATATCAATCTTACCGTTTGGAAGAAGACCTGCATATCTTTTTTTAGCTTCAGTGAAGAAAATTCTTTTGTAGATAACATCAGGTCTAATTTCTAAACCAACCTTATGTTTAACTTCTTCCAAAAAACTTTTAACCTTAGCTTCATCAAACTTTACAAAAACACTGTCGGTATCTCCGTATACAACTTCAAGTCCATGTTTTTTTGCAAGTTCAATTGTTTCCATAATTGTTTTTCTACCCCATGCAGCTGTGGCTTCAGCAACTTCACTAACATACCATCTAGCACCCCTCCAACCACAATAACCATAGGTTGCATTTGTGATAATCTTGATACTTCTTTGTCGTGCATCTAAAATTCGGTAAAGCTGACTTTCTGGACTAAGTTTTTCCATTTCATGCTGAATCTTTTTTCTAGTTTCCATCAGTTCTAACAAAACTTGTTTATAGAAACCTGGAGGTTCACTACGAAATCTATGGTTTACTTCGGGTGCTACGTAAACATTTACATTGGTTTTTTCATCAGGTTTGATGTAGGTGTCTGGAGACAGGTTGTATTTAACCATGAGGCTAGGATACATAGCACTAAAGTCTAAAACTGCTATGTTTTCATGAAGTCCTGGTTTAGGTTCAAGAACCATACCACCCTTATATGGGTAGTAGGGTTGTTCAACTCTTTTTGGAACAAGCTCGCCATAGGTTAATGCTTTACGGATAAGATACCAGTCAACACGAAAACCAACAGCAGCAGCACAAACATAGTCAGCTGGGATTCCAATTAAATTTGAAAGTTGAAAGACAAAATTTAACACAGAATCTGAAATTTTCTTAACAAGTAAAGTATTATGTTCACAAAGCTTAATTAGTTCTTCTCTTTTCTGTGGGTCGTTCCAGTACTTATGAACTTCAGTTTCGTAGATTCTTACTGGAAGCTCAGCATCTACAACACCAAAAAACTCTGCAACGTTCTCCAAGGTTTTTATCTTGATTTCAGGTATATCTCCTACAACATCCAACAAGTCTATGTTTAATCTACCAACGACGGATACATGACCATAAACACTAGTATGAGGTTCTCCCCCCATCCTATCTAAACCGAATTTTATGTTATTTTTCTTGGAACGTTGGATTAGGTAGGGTAAGTCCATCCTATTTGAATTAAAACCAACAATTACATCTGGGTCAAATTTTTGAACATACTCCACAAACGAAGTAAGCAGATTTTTGTCATCACTGTTTTCTGCCCTGAAAACTTTTTTCTCACCTTCATTTGTTAAGGTGGAGATAACTAAAACTGGGTCTCTATCCGGGTTGGGAGAACCTATCTCAGTATGGTAGATTGCTGAAAACATAAGAATCTTAAGTGGAGGTGGGTCAAGTTTCTCATAGGCTTCCGGTTTTGATTTTGCGACGTAAAATTCATCAACCTTAACGTTGGGTATGGGGTTTATTTTTTCAACATCAACCTGATGCCAACCACAAGGTTTTACATTTTGTTCAACAAGGTAGAGAGATGAATACCTAAGGTCATCATGTAATGTTTCTCTTACCATCGGGTCTTTTAAAACAGTTTTTACGTTATGTTCCATGTTTTCATGGTTTTTGAGAAAAACCTTAACAACCTTGACAATTTCACCAAAATACTTTTTTTCTTCAACTTTAACGGAAACCACATCCAAAAGTTCCTTCTCCAGTTTTTTGGCTAAAATCTCAGTATCCATTGGATTTTTGGGTAGAACATAAAAGTAAGGTCTAAAATTTCTGTCGATAATCAGTATTCTTTTTCCTGTTTCATCTAATCCCCAAATTCTTATTTCCGGAATTCCATCAACAACTTCTTGGTTAACATCCAAAAACCAAAAGTTAATCTTCAACGTTCAGACACCTTCAAGGTTAAAAATCAACCTTAGATTTAATAAGCATTTAAATGGTGGAAGACCCATGTTTGTTGTTCTTTAATGAGAGATACATAACAATAGCATCTTCACCATCTTCATAATACTTCTGAAGTGTACATACACATTTAAATCCGAAGCTTTTGTAAAGGTTTTGAGCTGGAAGATTGCTCTTCCTAACCTCCAATCTAACTTCAAAAACACCTCTTCTTCTTAAGATTTGAATAAGTTCTGCTAACAATCTTTTTGCAATCTTTTTCCTCCTATAAGAAGGATGGACGGCTATGGAAGCTATAGAAGCCAAACCTTTAGTTTCTAGGATGGAAGAAATATAACCAACAACTTCACCATTTACAACAGCTACAAGAAGCTCTCCTATGTCTAGGGTAGCTAAAGTTTTAAGTAGACTTCGAGAGTAGGGGTGAGTAAACGAAAACTTTTCTATCGATTCAAGTTTTGGAAGGTCTTCTTCCAAACGTACATGTCTAACGGTTATACTCTCTTCTTGTTTAGTGTACATTCAAAATCAACCTAACTTTCATAACCTATTTATGAAAACATGTTCTTATCTATTTCCCATACAGAATCGTTTAAACATAAGTGAATATCAAAAATTAATTCATGAAACAAAATGTTGTGAAGTAAACTATGAAACTTTTGGAGTTTGACAGAAAGAAAAACATGGTTAGTTTAACCGTAGAAAATCTGGACGACCTGTGGCATTTGTACAATTTTATCCAAAAAAACGATGTTGTTTATGCAAAAACAACCAGAGAAGTCAAGGTTAGGGATGTGAGGGGAAGAAAAAGTGAAGGAAGAAGAGTGTTACTAACTCTTGGAATAAAAGTTACAGAAGTCCTGTTTGATAAAAGTTTGAACAGACTTAGAATCAGAGGGGTCGTCATTCAGTCTCCTGAACAATATGAAGGAATAATGGGTTCCTATCATACAATCTCTGTTCAACCCAACAACACAATCACGGTTGTTAAGCAAAATTTAACAGAAAGTCAACTTAAAAGAATAAAAACTGCATGCAAGGTTAGGTCTATTCCCATTATTGTGGTTTCCATTGATGATGAAGAAGCCTGTATAGCGGTTGTACATAGGTTTGGTGTTGACGTAAAGTTTGAAAAAAGACTAAAACTCCCTGGTAAGCTAGAAGCCGAAAAAAGAACTGAAGCAGTAAAAAAATATTTTAGTGAAGTTCTTAAATCTCTCCAAGAAACTCTAAAATCCACGGATGGTTTTCTTGTTATTGTTGGACCTGGTTTTATAAAGGATGAATTTGCAAGCTATGTAAAAGACAAATTAAAGGAAGCCCGTTCAAAGGTACATGTTAAATCTGTTAGTTCAGGTGGTTTATCTGGTATAAACGAAGCATTAAGAAGCGGAGTTCTTCTAAAAATAGCCAAAGAAAATAGACTTCTTGAAGAAACAAGACTTGTTGAAAAATTTTTTTCCGACCTTGCTCTTGAAACAGGGAAAGTAGTTTATGGGTTTGAAGAAGTTGAAAATGCGGCTAGGCTAGGTGCTGTGAAAAATCTGCTTGTTGTTGATAAATATTTAAGGGGGGCTTCTGATGAAGAAAGGCTTAAACTTGAAGAAATTATGCATACAGTTGAAGATAAAGGTGGAGAAGTTATAATCCTAAACAGTGAATATGAAGCAGGAGAAAAAATATTGTCTTTAGGAGGGGTTGCAGCAATTTTACGGTTTTCAATTCGATAAGATTAACTTAGGTTATTCCAAAATTAAACCAAAACAAGAGGGATTAATTTTGGATGCAGTTATAGTATTTACAACAACTCCAACCTTCAAAGATGCGGAAAAGATATCTTCAGTTTTGGTGGAAGAAAAACTTGCAGCTTGTGTTTCAATCATAGGGGAAGCAACTTCCACCTTTAACTGGGAAGGTAAAATAGAGAAGGAGAAAGAATATGTTTTAATGATAAAAACAAGAAAAAGTCTTTTTAACAAAGTTTTGGACCGTATAAAGAAGCTTCATCCATACAAGGTTCCAGAAATAATTGCTTCAGAAGTTATCTTCGGAAACCCGGAATATCTTAAATGGATTGAAGAAACAACCAAGGAAGGATAACCGTTTGAACCCGGTTAACCAGTTGATGACGTATTTTTTAATCTTTCTTCTGATGTGGGTTGTTTTCTACCTAATCGGGAAAAAGTTTAACCTTAAAAAGCATGGAATTGAAATAAAACCGTTTATTTTAATTCTTAGAACCAAAAAGGTTAATCAAATTCTAGAAGTTGCAGCTAAAAAAACCGAGAAAATTCTTCCAGTCCTTACAAATATTTCCTTGACTCTTAGTGTTGGTTTAATGGTTTTTGGGTCTTTTATTCTTACAAAAAACCTGTTCCTTTTTTTCTGTGAAGTTAAGAAGGCGGCACCAATCTTTCCAGCTATTCCACTTATAACGGTAAAAGAGTCCCTTCCATATTTTCTGATATCTGTGATTGTACTTGTGTTTATTCATGAGTTTGCTCATGGTATTGTGGCAAGACATGAAAAAATAAAAGTAAAATCTGCAGGTGTGATGCTGTTGGCAATCATACCTGGAGGTTTTGTTGAACCAGATGAAGAAAGCTTTAAAAAAGCAGAAATCGGGAAAAAACTAAAGGTTTTAGCAGCAGGTTCCTCTGCAAACCTTGTTTTTGGTTTAATCATGATACTTTTACTCGTGATTTTTTTCCAACCTACCGGAGTTTTGATTCATGGTGTAGTTGAAGGGAGCCCTGCAGCAAAAGCTGGTCTTAAGACAGGGGATGTTATTTTGTCGGTTAACGGAACTCTAACACCAAACCTAGAAGTTTTCGAAAAAATTATGAGTAAAGTTCAGGTTAACGAAACTGTTTTGTTAAAGGTTATGTTTGAAAACGGTTCTTCCACGATTTTAAAACTTAAGACAATAGGTGCTCCGGAAAATAAAAGTAGGGCTATAATAGGAATCTACCCGTTAGACTACATCAAGATTACACCCGTATACCTTACGATTTTTTGGATTCAACTTTGGTCTATAAGTATCGCAATAATTAACATGGTTCCAATTTATCCATTGGATGGGGGAAGTTTTGTGTATTATCTACTTGAAAAATACGTAAATAAACATGCAAAAGTTCTAACGGGAGTTATTTCAGCCTTTTTCTTGGGGTTGTTAACGTTAAATATTGCTTTTACATTTACAGTATTCGGTTTTATTTCAATCTAAAACCTGTAGCCTACTAAACCTTAAAGAGACTACAAAGTATCGTATAACCAAGAGAAGGGAAACAAATGTCTTGTAATCTTTGTGGTCAACGGGATGCAGTGTTTTTCCGTGTTTATTCGGGTGAAAAACTGTGTAAAAATTGTTTTATCCTTTCCATCGAGAAAAAAGTTAGGAAAACCATTTCAAAGTATGATATGTTTAAGCTTGATGATAGGATAGCTGTTGCTGTTTCTGGTGGAAAGGATAGTTTAGCTTTACTTCAAATTCTTTATAAAATTGAAAAAAAATTTCCTAAGGCAAATATTTTTGCGGTTACGGTGGATGAAGGAATAGAAGGTTACAGAGATGAAGCTGTAGAGAATGCTAAAGAAATTTGTGAAAAACTTAGTGTAGAACATGTTGTTGTGTCGTTTAAGGAGCTTTACGGAATTACTGTTGACGAGATAGCTCAGAAAACCAGAGATAGGAAAGGTGATTTAACACCATGCTCCTACTGTGGAGCTTTACGTAGAAAAGCCTTAAACATGATTGCGAGAAAACATGGAGCAACCAAAATAGCTACAGCTCATACATTGGATGATGAAGTTCAAACGATACTGTTAAATTTTATTCATGGGGATGTGTTTCGAGCTTCAAGAGTTGAACCTAAACTTGGTGGAGAAAACGGAAAATTTGTTCAACGTGTAAAACCTTTTTGTGAAATACCACAAGATGAAGTTGCTCTTTACGCATATTTTAAGAATATAAGGTTTCAATCAAAAGATTGTCCATACGCAGAATTAGCTTTAAGAAGTGAAATCCGAGAGTTTCTGAATAAACTTGAAGCTAACCATCCTGGCACAAAATTTGTTATCTACCGTTCTTTTGAAAAAGTTAGACCGTTACTTAAACCTGCTTTAAAACCAGAAATAAAGGAATGTCAAATTTGTGGTGAACCTACAGGAAAAACCATTTGTGAACCATGTAGCCTATTGAAGAAAATAATTAAATTGGAAGAATAACAAAAACTTCTTTAATTTGAAAAGGTTAGGATAGCTCTAGGTGTTCAATTATGGATTTTGGTTTAACTCCAGAACAAGAGAAAATGGTAGCTATTGCAAAAAAAGTTGCTGAAGAAGAATTTGCTCCCCACATTCATGAACTTGATGAAAACCCATCGCTCCTCAGAAACTTATTCAAAAAGGTTTGTGAATTAGGTGTTGGTGTAGGTATAATTATTCCACGTAAGTATGGTGGAAATGAAGCAGGACATCTTACACGGATGTTGGTTAACATAGAATTTTCAAAAGTTTATGCACCGATGGGGCTTGTACTTCAGACGGTACCCATGGGTTTATGGGCACTCCTTCACTTTGGAAACGAAGAACAAAGAGAAAAGTATATTCTTCCGGTTGTAAAAGGGGAGAGGATGGCTTGTTTGGCTATAACCGAACCTACAGGAGGTTCAGACGTAACAACCATAAGAACCACAGCAAAAAAGGTTGGTAAAGAATACATTGTAAACGGTTCAAAAGTCTTCATAACTTTAGCACCTGAAGCAGATTTTTGTATTTTTACAGCCAAAACAAAAGAAAATCCCAGTGAAATCAGCCTCTTTCTCGTAGAAAAGGGGACAGAAGGATTTATCCAAAGAGTGATCGATAAACGAAGAGGTCTACAGGGTGCACAGGTTGGAAACATAACTTTTAAGGATTGTAAAATTCCTGAAGAAAATTTAATCGGGAAGGAAGGTCAAGGTATAAGGGCTGCTTTAAAAAGTGTGGTTGAAGTTGGAAGACTTGGAAACACTGCTTTAGCAATAGGTATAGCTGAATCTGCTTTTGAGAAAACACTGAAATTCTTAAAGGAAAGAAAACTTTACGGAGGAAAACCCTTAGCTGGACTTCAAACAATTCAGTTTGAACTTGTAAATATGCGTATGGAAATTGAAGCTTCAAAATTGTTGGCTTATCGTGCTGCTTGGTTACTTGACCAAGGAAAAACAGGTTTGGAAGCAGGTGGAGAAATAGCAACCGCTAAGGTTTATTCAAGTGAAACTGCAAAAAAAGTTGCTTTTAAGGTTATTTCATTATGTGGGGCTTACGGTACATTAACCGAGTTTAACTTGGTTAAATTTTTGGAATATGCTCTTGAAACAGACCCCGCCGCTGGTGCAAACAACATCTGTAGAATGTTAATTGGAAGAGAATTAACTGGAGTCTTTACCATCGGTGGATAATTTTTTTCGTTAGGAACATCTGTTCAGGAAGGCTAGGTTTAAATACGGTGAATTTGAAGGTATCCTAGACTTGTCTAAGATGGGATGAGTGTGTATTGTGAACCTAAAAAAGGAAAGCCCAAACGGAAATGTGGAATACAAGTTAAAGTTAACCAGTCCTGATGCTAAAAGATTGGATGAAATTGCAACCCAACTTAAGTACAGAATCGAAGAAGGTATGGGTGAAGCTGTTTATGAAGTTGGAGTTATGGATGATGGAAAAATAGTTGGATTGAGTAAGGAAGACCTTGAAAAATCTCTTGAAATCTTGGAGAAAGCATCCCAAAAAATCGGAGCAAAAATTACAGTAATTCGTGAAGTAGATGGAAAGATGGGTAAAGCTGTAGAAGTTTTGGTTAGAAGAACAAAAGAGTCAGGTAATTTTCCCATATGGTTATATTTACCTGTACTTGGAAACGTTGATTCCGGAAAATCAAGTCTTGTAGGGGTTTTAACTACTGGAATCATGGATGATGGAAAAGGAAGTGCTATGACTAGGGTTGCAAGATACCTTCATGAAATAAAAATGCGTAGAACATCTTCAGTTTCATGTCATCCTTTAGGGTTTGATGAGTCTGGACAAATTGTAAATTACACTCTTTCTTCTCCGTTGGATGAAGCTGAAATTTTTCTTAATTCAAGTAAGATTGTGGATTTTGTTGATTTAGGTGGTCATGAAAGATATTTTAGAACTACACTAAAAGGGATAACAAGCCACCATCCAGATTATTGTATCATCACTGTCTCAGCTAACGATGGGATCAAACCCATGACAATTGAACATTTAAAGGTTGTTATAGGGTTAAAGCTTCCAATGATTTTTGTTGTAACAAAGATAGATTTAGCACCCCATCTTGTTGAAAAAACCGTAAAAGATATTCAAAGTTTAGTTAAACTTCCAAAAATTAACTCCATCCCCTTCCCGATAAAAACAATGGATGATGCGATTGTTGCTTCAAAAGTTATGCCCACTGGTCGAATTGCACCCATATTTACGGTTTCAAATGTTACGGGAAAAGGCTTAGACCTTCTTAGAACTTTCCTAAACCTCCTACCCCAGAGAACCCGTTGGAATGAGCAAGTTAACAAACAACTACTTATGTATATTGACGATATTTTTAACGTAAGAGGAGTCGGTCCTGTAATTTCCGGATTAATTAAACAAGGAACGGTTTCTGAGAATGATTATGTATTGATAGGTCCCTTTAAGGATGGTAGTTTTAGAAATGTTCGTGTAAAATCTATTCATATAAACAGAACTTTTGTAAGTCGTGCTGTTGCTGGTAACGATGCATGTTTAGCCTTATCTGGTGTTGAATTTGAAGAGTTAAGAAAGGGAATGGCAGTTATGAGTGTTGACGCAAAACCTAAGGCGGTAACAGTTTTTGAAGCTGAAGTTTTCATTTTACACCATCCAACAACCATAAGAGAAGGATACCAAGCTGTAGTTCATGCACAAACAATTCGACAAACAGCAGAGTTTACTGAAATTTACGGTAAAAAGCCTTTACGTACTGGAGATTATGGGAAAGTTAAATTAGCTTTCCTTTACTATCCAGAATTTCTTGTTGAAGGACAAAATTTTGTGTTCAGGGAAGCAAACGCTAAAGGTATAGGAATCGTTAGAAAGACCTTTTAAGTTGGGAAGACTAAACAGTTATTTAGGTCTGTTATGGTTTAAATATAACGAACCATATTAAGATTAAAAACAACAATAAGGGTGTCAAAAAATGGGTTTTGTTCCCCCAGGAGCTTATGACAGAGCTATTACAGTTTTCTCACCTGACGGTAGAATATTTCAAGTTGAATATGCATTTGAACCTGTTAGGAAAGGTACAACTGCAATAGGTATAGCATGTTCAGGTGGGGTTGTTTTAGCCGTCGAAGAGAAACCATTTTCAATTCTTCAGGATTTAAATGTAGCTCAAAAACTCTTCCAGATCGATGAACATGTTGGTGCAGCTGTTGCTGGTTTGATGGGAGATGCAAGAATTCTTGTAGACCAAGCGAGGATCTATGCTCAATCAAACAGGTTAACTTATGATGAACCTATCGACGTGGAAGTCCTTGGGAAACGTGTAGGAGACATAGCTCAACTTTATACTCAACATGCGGGAGTTAGACCTTTTGGAGCTTCCATCATTTTTGCTGGTGTAGATAGAACTGGAAGTAGAGTTTTTCTAAGTGAGCCAAGTGGTGCTTACTGGGGGTTTAAAGCAGTTGCAATAGGAGCGGGAGCAGATATTGTTCGACCCATCCTTGAAAAAGTATACAGAGAAAATATGAGTCTGGATGAAGCTATAATGCTGGGATTATACTGTTTATCTAAGGTTATCGAAGGAAAAATTGAGCCCCACAAAATTAAAATAGCAGTAGTTCCGGCGGAAGACAAAAAATTCAGAATCTTAACATGGGAAGAGATTGAGAAGTATCTAAAAGGTCTTGATGACTTTAAAAATAAAGTTGAAAAACAATGAGCCAGAAGTTTACCTTAGCCAGACTTGTAACTTCCGGTGAAAGATTTGAAATAATGGTTAATCCAGATAAAGCCCTACAATATAAACTTGGAAAATCCATACCTATCTCCCAAATTTTAGTTTATGATTCTGTTTTTAAAGATGTAAGTAAAGGAGAAAGGGTTTCAGAAGAAAAGCTAAAAAGGGTATTTAAGACAACCGACCCAATACAAATTGCTAAAATCATTCTAGATAAGGGAGAATTACAGTTAACAACAGAACAAAGAAGAAAACTTATAGAAGATAAGAAAAAACAGATCATCACCTTTATATCTAAACATTGTGCAGACCCAAGAACAGGACTTCCACATCCACCACTAAGAATTGAACAAGCTTTATCCCAAGCAAAGGTTTCAATAGACCCGTTTAAGAATGCGGAAGAACAGGCAAAAGAAATTATTCAAGCTTTACGTCCAATTCTACCATTAAAAATCGAAGTGGCTTCCATTGAAGTTAAAATTCCACCTCAATACGCCCAAGCCAGTTATGGAACCCTAAAATCTTTTGGTTCAATAAAGAAAGAACAATGGCTTTCTGACGGAAGTCTTGTTGTTGTAATTGAAGTACCAGCTGGGTTGCAAGGTGCATTTTTAGAGAAAATGGGTAACCTAACAAAAGGAACCGTTCAAACAAAATTTTTGAAGTAAATTGAAGGAATATTCCTAAAGCCTAATATACTTCAACAGAACACCAACCATAATATGAAAATGCTTGAGAAAAGACGGCTAGCAACACCAGGAGATTTACTTGTAGAAGGAGACTACATAGCTGGAAAAAATACCTACAAAGAAGACGGAAAAATCTATTCTCAAAGATTAGGATTGGTTGAGTTTGATGGAAAGAAAGTTTCTGTTGTCCCCTTAAAAGGCCCTTACATCCCGAAGGTTGGAGATGTAGTAATAGGGTTGGTTTCTGACGTAAGTCTAAACGGATGGACCGTAGATATAAATGCTCCTTATAAGGCTGTTCTTAGTGTTATGGATGTTACTGGAAAATCTTTCAGCCCAAAATTTGAAACATTAACAAAAATCCTTGACATAGGTGAAGTTGTGGTTGGGAAGATTGTTGCTTTTGACCGGACAAGAGACCCCACATTAAGTATCAGGGGACCAGGTCTTGGAAAGATTGAAGATGGGGTAATTGTAAATTTAACACCTACAAAAGTTCCAAGATTAATAGGAAAAAAAGGTTCCATGATAAACATGTTAAAAAATGAAACTGGATGTGAAATCATAGTTGGACAAAATGGAAAAATTCTTGTTAAAGGGAGAGACCCTAAAAAGGTGAACCAAGTTATCAAAGCCATAAAAATAATTGAAGGAGAAGCCCACACAACTGGTTTAACTGATAGGATTAAAGTTTTTCTTGAATCTGAGAAAAAAGGTGAAGCAGATTGAGCGTACAAAAATTGGTAAACGAGAAAGGTTTAAGAATCGATGGTAGAAGGTTGGATGAGATTCGACCCATAAAAATGGAAGTTGGACTTTTAGCTAATGCTGATGGTTCAGCTTATGTTGAGCAAGGAAGGAACAAGGTTCTTGTAGCTGTTTATGGACCTAGAGAAGCTCATCCTAAATATGTGGGTTTACATGATAGAGCAGTTATAAGATGTCGATATCATATGGCTCCTTTCTCGACTGAAGAAAGAAAATCACCAGCACCTTCACGGAGAGAAGTTGAAATCTCAAAAGTTGTCAGGGAAGCCTTAGAACCAGCAATTTTTTCTGAACAATATCCAAGAAGTATGATAGATATCTTTATTGAAGTTCTTCAATCAGATGGAGGAAGTAGATGTGTATCCATAACGGCTGCATCTTTAGCATTGGCTGATGCGGGTATTCCGTTAAGAGACCTTGTTGCTGCATGTGCTGTGGGAAAGATTGACGGAAACCTTGCGGTAGACCTTTCTGATATTGAAGATAAACTTGGAGATGCAGACATGCCTGTAGCCATAATACCAGCCCTTAACAGAATTTCCTTACTTCAAATGGATGGTTTATTTACTGAAGAAGAGTTTGTTAAGGCGTTAGATTTAGCTCGAAATGCATGTATGAAAATATACGAAATTCAAAAGCAGACACTTAGACAGAAATATCTTCAAGAAAAAGAAGAAGACAACGAGAAAGGATGATGGTGAAGAAAAATGTCCATAACATCTGAAGCCGAACCTCTGTCAAAGATTAAGAGTAAACAGATAGTTAAACTTCTTAATTCGGGAGAACGCTTAGATGGTAGAAGTCTTCTGGATTATAGGGATATCCAAATTGAAACTGGTGTCATAGATAAGGCAGAAGGCTCAGCTATCGTTTCACTTGGAAATACTAAAGTTTTGGTTGGTGTTAAGGTTGAGTTAGGTGAACCCTATCCTGACCTTCCAGACCAAGGTGCACTTACAGTTAACGCAGAATTTGTACCCCTAGCTTACAGATATTTTGAACCAGGACCACCAGATGAAAACTCAATAGAACTTGCTAGAGTTGTGGATAGGGGAATAAGAGAAGCAAAAACAATCGAAATGGATAAGTTGGTTTTGATTTCAGGTCGTTTGGTGTATGTTGTGTTTGTTGATGTCTATATTTTAAACCATGACGGAAACCTTATAGATGCTTCTGGATTGGCGGCTATAGCTGCACTTCTAAATACAAAGTTACCTAAATATGAAGTTAAAGAGAACGGAGAAGCCAAAAAAACTTCTGAGTATGATTCTCTTCCAATAAAAGATTGTCCTATACCAGTAACCGTTGCGAAAATAAATGATAAAATTCTTGTAGACCCAACCTTAGAAGAAGAAAACATTGCAACAGCAAAACTTACGATAACCACAACAAAAGATGGAAAAATTTGTGCAATTCAGAAAAGTGGTATCGGAACCTTTACTTTTAAGGAAGTCCTTGAAGCTCAGAAACTGGCAAAGGAAAAAGCAAGAGATATTAGAAAGAGGTTTTTTAAAGAGTGGTGTTTGGGAGAATGAGTAGAACAAAAAAACTTGGACCGGTAGCTAGATTCCGTGAAAGAGGTGGAGTAAGTCTAAGAAAGATAAGAGCTGAGATTGAGAAGAGTTTAAAACAGCTTCACGTATGTCCTCAATGTCGATTTAGAGCTGTTAGAAGATACAGTGTTGGTATATGGAAATGTCGTAAGTGTGGATTTACGTTTGCTGGGGGGGCTTACACGCCCACAACAAAAATTGGTATGGCTGCTAGAAGGTTAAAAAAGACTGAAACCTAAAATTTCCAACTATACTTCTTTATTTTTTCTTCATGAAAAAATTAACCTTAATTTTTTAGTTTATGTTTGTCTTAGTTTTTAGAGGTGAAACTCGAGAAATGGTTCCTTTAGCTATGACCATTGCAGGTTTTGATAGTTGTGGTGGTGCTGGTGTTACTGCAGACATCAAAACATTCAACATGCTTAACGTATATGGTGTATGTGTCATAACAGCCCTAACAGCCCAAAATACTCAAAGCGTTCGTAAAGTCCTACCCGTAGACCCAAAGTTTGTTGAAGAACAACTTACAACAGTTTTGGAAGACATGAAAATTCATGCAGTAAAAACAGGAATACTTCCATGTGAAGACATTGTGGATGTTGTGGCAAGATTTGTTGAAGATTATGAATTAACACTTGTTATAGACCCTGTTTTTCGTTCTAAAACTGGAAAAAAATTTGTCTCAGAAAGAACGATTCAAAGTTACATCGAAAAACTTCTACCTTTAGCAACAATAGTTACTCCCAACATTTACGAAGCATCCCTACTTGCAAAGGTAAAAATTAGAAATGTGGATGATATGGAAAAAGCTGCTGAGAAAATTCTCAAAACCGGAGTTAAAAACCTAATTATTAAAGGTGGTCATCTGAAAGGTAAAACGGTAACCGACCTTTTCTTCCATAAAAACAAATCCGTATTCTATGTTAAACCAAGGTTAAAAGAAAATCTTCATGGAGGGGGATGTTTTTTTTCAGCAGCATTGACAGCATGTCTTGCACGGGGTATGGATGTTCCCCAAGCTGTTGAAGAAGTTGAATCTATAGTTCAGGAAGTTTTTGGTTTTGGTTTAAAGGTAGGGAAAGGTTTCGCTATCGTTAACCCTCTTGTCCCCCTGTATAACAAAGCTGAAAAATATACTGTCTATGAAGAAGTTAACCATGCGTTGGATAGAATTTTGAAAGAGAAAAGAGTACATCAATTTTTTGCTGAAGTAGGTACTCAAATTGCTGAAGCTTTACCTTATCCTTCTAAAATTCAACATGTTGCAGCTGTCGATGGAAGAATAAGAAAAAAGGGAGATGAAATTAAAGTTGGAAGGGTAAAGTTTGGAGTTTCATCTCATATGGCAAGGTTGATCCTAGCTTGTAACAAGTTAAACCCTGCTATCAGAGCTGCAATAAACTTACGTTATGACAGAAGACTTCTAGATGTGTTGAGGAAGGAAGGATTAACTATCTCAAGTTTTGACAGAAGACTTGAACCAAAAAAATGGAAAAAGGTCGAAGGTAAAACCTTGGATTGGGGAGTTTCCCAAGCTGTTAAAAAGGTAGGCAAAGTTCCTGATGTAATCTATGACTTGGGTGAAAAAGGAAAAGAACCCATGGTTAGGATAGTTGGAAAGAATGTTTTGGAAATTGTAGAAAAAGTTTGTAGAGCATTAGCTAATCTAGACACTGAGTAGAAACAGTTTAATGGGAAGGATAGAGTTTTAATTTAAGAGGTTGAAGGATTTCCGGAAAGAAGGTTTGGAAGTATGTCGGTTAGTTCCAACCCGGATAAAAAGAATTTTTCGTTTATACGAGAAGTTGAAGTTGAAGGACATCTGATAGATTCCATGATCCTCTCAAGAATATGGGACCGAATCATGGAGTTGGGAGGAGACTTTGAAGTTTTGGAGTTTAAGGTTGGAAAAAGAAAAACTGACCATAGTTATGCAAAAATGGCTGTTAAAGGAAATAGTGAAGACCATCTTAACTTAATCCTAGAAGAAATTTATAGGCTTGGAGCTGTACCTTGTAAAGTTCAAGAAGTTGAATATAAGCCAGCTCCTTCTGATAAAGTCTTACCGGAGAATTTTTACTCAACAACAAACCATCCAACCTACGTTTATCTCCAAGATAGATGGATTGAAGTTGAGAACATCATGATGGATAAAATCATAGTACTGGAACCTGAGAAAGGTAGAGCATTCTGTAAAGCCATTGGTGATGTAAAAAAAGGAGACCTTATTGTGGTTGGTGAAGTTGGTATAAAAGTTAAACCTCCTGAACGTCCAAGAGAAAGCATAGGTGTTTTTAAGTTTATGAGTAGTGAAGCTTCTTCCGAGAAACCTTCAACTTCCATCATTAAACAGATAGCAAAAGACATCTACAACGTTAAAGTCATGGGTGGTAAGGTTGTTGCTGTGGCAGGCCCTGCTATTGTCCACACAGGAGCCGCAGAATCTTTTGCAAACATTATAAGGATGGGTTTTATAGATGTTTTACTTACTGGTAATGCTCTAGCTGTTCATGACGTTGAAGCAGCCATTTTTGGCACTTCACTTGGTATATCTCTAAAAGAAGGAATTTCTTCACTTAGAGGACATAGAAACCATATAGCTGCAATCAATGAAATTTATAAAGCTGGAAGTTTAAGGGAAGCCGTAAAAAAAGGCATCGTTAAAAAAGGAATAATCTATGAATGTGTTACAAGAAACATTCCCTTTATTCTAGCTGGTTCTATCAGGGATGACGGTCCACTTCCAGAAGTTATCACAGATGTTGTTGAAGCCCAAAAAAAATACATGGAAGCTTTAAAGGGAGCAAATATGGTTCTTATGTTTTCAACAGCTCTTCATTCTATAGCTGTGGGAAACATGCTTCCTTCAAATGTCAGAGTTGTATGTGTGGATATCAACCCTGCAACCGTAACAAAACTACTTGATAGAGGCTCCATGCAAGCAGTTGGAGTTATTTCAGACATCGGAACTTTTCTTCCACTTTTAGCAAAAGAATTAGAAGCATTAAAACAGGGAAAAACCGAAAGCTAAAACTTTATGGTTCTAACCTATCCCTATCCCGAGGGAACAGTATACATTCACGTACATTTTCTTTTCCGGTTAGAACCATCATAAACCTGCCCAGACCAAGCCCCCAACCTGCATGAGGAGGCATCCCCCAACTAAAAACCTTTAAATGATGTTCAAAACTTTCAGGATTTAGATTTTGTTCTTTCATTCGTTGAATAAGAAGCTTTTTTTCATGAATTCTTGTACCTCCAGAAGCAAGCTCAATCCAACTGTACATAAGGTCAAAGGCTTCACAAACTTCAGGTTTATCATCTCTAGGTTTAATGTAGAAGGGTTTTGAAATGGTTGGCCAATCAGTTATAAAATAAAATTCTTCAGGATGATGGTCTCCCAAAGCTCTAAGAGCTGGAGTTGGTATATCTTCCCCCCAACTAAGAATAAATCCTTCACTTTTTAAAAGTTCCAAAATCTCATCGTAGGTATAACGTTTAAAGGGAATTTTAGGAATCTTAATCTCTCTTTTAAGGACTTCAAGCTCTTTAACACATTTTTTTCTTACGTTTTCAAGAACAAATACGATAAGTCTCTCCAAAAGATTTGTTACATCATCTATTGTTGCAAAAGCTTGTTCTATGTCAACGGAAATAAACTCTGCAATATGTCTTGTTGTACGCGACTCTTCAGCCCTAAAAAAAGGAGCTATCTCATAGACTTTGTCAAAAACGGATGTTAACTGTTCTTTGTAAAGCTGTGGACTTTGAGCTAGAAAAGCTTCCCTATTAAAGTATACGACAGGAAAAAGAGCAGCTCCCCCTTCGGTTGCTGTTGCTATTATTTTTGGTGTTTGAATTTCGATAAAACCTTCTTTTTCAAGAAAATTTCTTATTGTAGAAGTTACAACATGGTTTAGCTTAAATATAGCCTTACCTTCCGGTCTTCGTAAATCTAAAATTCTAGCATTTAACCTTACATCAAGGTCTGCTGGAATCTTACCAGTTGGATCTAACGCAAGAGGATGTTCTGTTTGATTTAGGATTTTAACTTCTGTTGGAATTATCTCTACACCCTGTTTTGCCTTATCAGTTTTTTTAACAACTCCACGAACCCCTACAACATCCTGCTTTTTAAGAATTGAAATTTTCTCAACCAATGAAGGGTCTACAGTCTTCAATGGTATAGTTATCTGAACCCCCCCTTCCCGGTCACTTAACAAAATAAACTTTATCTTTCCAAGGTCTCTGACAGTTTGAACCCATCCAAAAACCGTAACAGTTTTACCGTCAAGTTCAGGTGTTATATCCGAAGAAAAATGGGTTCTACGCCAATCTCCAAGCTTATCAAGAGACATCAGTATCTTTCACCTTTCAGTTCCATAACACATTTTACAAACCAAGATTTTTGGGATAAACAGAAACATCTCCCCACGTTTAACCCTAAAATACCAGAGATGTTTCAAACGTTTCATTGAACATTCTAAATTATTTCTTAGCACCTAGTTCTCTTTTCTTCCATCGGAGATTTTTACTCTTACATTTTCTGCATTTTAAGGCGGAAGCCGCGTTTCTTACTCCACATTTTCGACATATTTTGTAGTAAAGCCGATGTTTTTGAGCTAGACTTCTTTTAAAAAAATCAGTGATGGGCATGTCTCTTCCAATCCAATCTTTGTTCTTATAGAGAAAAATTTTTCTAACCTTTAAGTTTTTCCTTTATCAACCTAGCTACATCAGCAGGTGTCTCAGCTATAGCTACACCAGCCTTTCTTAAAGCTTCAACCTTTGTTTGAGCTGTTCCCACTCTTCCCATGACTATTGCACCTGCATGTCCCATCCGTTTCCCGGGTGGAGCTGTCCTACCTGCAACATAAGCCACAACAGGCTTCGGATAACCTGAATGTTGAATATAATCGGCTGCCAACTCTTCAGCGTTACCACCAATTTCACCTATCAAAACCACACCTTTTGTTGTTTCATCTTCCAAGAACATTTTAAGGACTTCAACAAAGTTTAACCCGGTAACAGGGTCTCCACCCAAACCTACACAGGTGCTTTGCCCTAAACCAGTCTGACTAATTCTCCATGCAATTTCATAGGTAAGGGTTCCACTTCTTGAAGCTATCCCTACAACACCAGGTCTAAAAATATGGTTGGGCATGATACCTATCTTTGTTTTTTCGGGAGGAGTTATTATTCCTGGAGTGTTTGGTCCGACAACCGTTACCCCTGACTTCCTAGCTTTGGCTAAAAATTCGATGGTATCTTTTATCGGGATACGTTCAGTAATTATCACCAAAGTCTTTATTCCAGCATCGATAGCTTCAAGAGCTGCATCCTTTGTAAAAGCTGCAGGAACAAAAACTATGGAAGTATTTACACCATGAATTGAAACAGCTTCTTCAACTGTGTCGTAAACGGGAACCCCGTGAACTTGACTTCCTCCCTTTCCAGGAGTTACTCCAGCAAGTATTTTTGTTCCATACTCAAGCATCAATTGGGTGTGGAAGGTCCCTTCTCTACCTGTTATACCTTGAACCACAACCTTTGAATCTTTACCGACAATAATACCCATAAATTTTCACCTTTTTTCTAGTAGTTTTAATGCTCCTTGAGCAGCTTCTTCCATGCTTGAGTAAACATGAATACCTGCATCTTCCAAGATTTTTCTTCCTTCTTCTTCTCGTGTCCCTATCATTCTTACAGCTAAGGGTTTTCTTAAACCAGTTTCGTTTAAAGCTTCAACAATTCCTTTTGCTACTTCATCACATCTGGTGATTCCACCTAAAATGTTTACAAGAACAACTTTTACCTGAGGTTTTGAAAGTATGATTTTTATGCTGTTTTTGATAAGGTCTGCTCTTGCACCACCACCTATATCAAGAAAATTAGCTGGACTACTTCCATAGTGTTTAACAAGGTCTAGAGTTGCCATAACCAAACCAGCCCCATTACCCAAAACACCAACTTCCCCTTCAAGGTCAACGTAGGCTAAACCAATTTTTCTAGCTTCAGCTTCAAGCGGTGTATCTTCAGGTCTTGTTGTTTCTCTGTCTTTAAGTTCAGGATGTCTAAACAATGCATTATCATCAACTATAATTCTAACATCTGCAGCTACAAACCTTCCATCCGAAGTTTTGACAAAAGGATTGGTTTCAGCAAGCTCAGCATCATAATCCATAGCAACCCTAAAGAGGTTATAAACAATTGAAGCAGACTTTCTTAAGTCTTCTCCATCCAACCCAAGTTTTTTAACGATTTTTCTGGCGTTAAATTCACTAAACCCGTAAAGAGGGTCAACTCTGTATCTGATTATCTTTTCAGGACTTTTTTCTGCAACTTCTTCTATGTCAACTCCTCCTTCTGTTGAAGCAAGAACAACATAACTTCTAGCAGCTCTATCAACAGTCACAGAAGCATAAAACTCATGGACTATATCAAGCTTTTCTTCAACAAGTAGACTTTTTACGGTAAGACCCTTAACTTTACTGTTTAACAT
>CAZNLG010000004.1:0-23409 GCA_964573765.1 uncultured Candidatus Bathyarchaeia archaeon
CCGTCAGGATAGACTCCAATATAGTTTTTCTTTCTCGTTGAAAAAACAGAGTATCGATAAAACTTTTCAACATCAAGCTCCATTCCAAGCGTGGTTCGAGACCACTCTGTTAGTTTTTCGATCTGTTCTTCGGTTGGATTCTTCAGAAAAACCGAGTCTGTGTCACCGTAGATTACTTCTATACCCAAGTCTTGAGCTGTTTTTATGGTGCTTGTTATTGCATATCTTCCAATACTTGCTGTTGCTTCGGCTACAGGTGGACAGTAGAGAGCAAAATGTTCCGCTCCAAAAACCCCATAAGCCGCATTTAAGATAACCTTTAAAGTTCTTTGAACGACAGAATACCAACGTCTAACTTCCTGCGGTATGGATTGGTCTTTGGCTTTTAACTTGTACCATTTAACTCGAAGGTCTCTTAATGAACCTATAACCAAACTTGTTAAACCAAGTTTCTTTGTGCAAACCCAATGGTTTGTTTCCGGAATTAGATTACTCTTACATTCTTCATGAGGACATCGAACGGTCTCATAGGATAGGTTCCACTTCTTAATTATACTTGGATAAAGACTACTGAAATCTAAAACAACAACATTAAAGTTTACTCCAGGCTTTGGTTCAATGACAACGGCTCCTCTATACTTTTTACCTTTAATTACCGCATGGGTTGAAGTAACACCTTTCTGGTTTAGAATTTCATCCGAAGTCGGAATCAAATAACCAGATTTTCTATGTTCACGGTACATCAAACTTCTAATCCAGTTGGATACACCTTGCCTAGAAACATCTTCCATGGGCATCTTTGCGATTCTCGTAAGAGCAATTATAAGTTTTAAAACCAAATGGTCATCAAAAGATACAAGTTTGTAGGTTAACTCTGAATCTTTTAGACAATAAGCTGCCAATTCTTTGTAGGTTAGTTCTGAGACATTTTTGTCCAACGATATTTTTCCAATACCCAGAATGCTTAAAGAAACATCCTGTAAAGTTACTTCCTTATATTTTTGGTCAAACGCATATACTTGAACAGCCTTGTTAAAGAAAAACCTGTAAAGGTCTATGTGGATACCATAAGTTAACATTGCATATTCTCTACCCATTTGAATGGGAATTTCTTCTTTTGGGAAACCTAGATTTTGAGCCCTATGCCATAAATATCTTAAATCAAACTCATCACCGTTAAAAGTGATAAGTATAGGATATTCAATGATAAACCTGAAGACTTTAGCTAAAAGTTCAACTTCAGTTTCACAGTATTCAATTTTAACGTCTTCAGGAAGCGGATAATCTCCTTCTTCAATTCCTTCTCTTTTGAGGAGGAAAACATGTTTAACTCCATCAGAACCCACAAAAGATACACAGATAACCCTGTTAAGAGCTTCTTTAGGGTCTGGAACCCTATCCAGGGTTGGTGATTCAACTTCTATATCTAAAGCAACATATCTTAAGTTTGGAACGGGTGCTTCAAGTAGTCGAACCCAGTTTTTTATGTACTCAAAAAATTTTTGTGGTTCTCCAGAAAAAATCTTTTCAACTTCTTGAATGTACTCATTTTCTTCAAATTTAATTTGAGTTAACTGTCCATTCTCAATGTTGTAAGGTATTCCCAACTCTAAGTTTCTGTCGTAAATGAAGCTTTCATAGTATTTTATGTCTGCTTCCCAAACCTTTGCATCAGGTTTTAACTTTGGAATAACATCCCTAATGGAACCTGAAGGTTTACCACCGATTGTTAAGGGGTCATGTGCAACAATTTTTGTTATCTTTCGGGGTTGGTCAAGGAGTGGGTCAAACTTTTCAACAACTTCAAATCCGGCTAAACCTTCGTTCGACATAAAACTTGGAATGTTTTTTAGTTCTTCTTCCGGGATGTTTGTTAAACAGTAGGGTTTATGTCCGGTTACGTCATACCAAAGATGGATGGTTCCATCTTTTGGGTCATAAAATTTTAAGACTGCACATCGTTTATCTCCGTCATAGGAAGCTGAGAGAAGGTACACTTCTTTAAGATTTGTTGGTTGAATGGATTTTTGAGTTTTAAACTCTCTATAATACTCAACCCAACGGTTTAATTCGTCTCCAATCTTTTTTTGTTGGGAAGGTTTTTCTTCACCTGTTTTCTCCAAAAAATCATCTAAAGACATGTCAAACAGTCCCAAGATAGGTTAAGGTCGACAAAAATATAAATCCTACCTAAGAACTTTTTTCTACCGCACCCAAGACTTCAAACACTATTTTTGCAGCTTCGATTGAAGTAACACCAAAATCATAGTCTGGTGCTACTTCAACAAGGTCAAATCCAACAATTTTTTTCCACTCCATACCATAAAGTAAATCTAAGAGAAAACTCAGGTTCAATCCTTCAGGTTCAGGATTTGCCACAGCTGGAGCATAAGCGGGGTCTAAAACATCCACATCAATGGTAAGATATGATTTAGAGAAACTCTCCATAAAATCTCTAACTTCATGTAAAACCATTGTTAAACCTTTTTCCTTGATTTCTCTACAACTAAGATACCGAATTTTTTTGGAGTTTACATATTCAAGTTCTTCTTTACAAGTTGCTCTAACTCCAACAAAAAACACATTTTCTTTACCTACCTTTTCTATTATCCTACGCATAAACGTTGTATGGGAAAACCTTCTACCCATATATTCATCTCTAAGGTCAAAATGAGCATCAAAGGAAATTATACCAAATTTCTCCGGAAAAGCTTCAAAAACACTGTAAGTTAGAGTGTGTTCTCCACCTAAAACTACAGGAAATTTTTTCATCTTAAAAACCTCAGAAACTATATGTGTAAGGTTTGAAAAGTTTTTGTCCATGTTTTTACTGAGTTTAACATTCCCAAGGTCATGGATTTTTAGGTCTTCTACACATAAATTTGACCGAAAACTGTAGGTTTCTATGTTTAAAGATGCTTCTCTTATTGCTTTTGGTGCTTTTTTTGAACCAAACCTGTAGGTACTTGTGGAATCAAAGGGAAAACCAACGATGACAAACTTTGCTTCTTCAAGGTTTGTTTGAAAACCTAGAAAAGGTGTTTTAGGTTTTACCAAAAACTTTTCTAGTTTTTTCACTTCTCAAAAAGCCTCTCCATCACCGCTGCTACAATAATCGGTAAACAGATTGTTGCATCACATATTACTTGAACTCTGTCAGCTTCACCCTTTACTTTTCCCCATGAAATAGCTTCTTCTAATGTTGCACCGGATAAACCACCAGGTTCAGGTCTATCCATCGTAATCTGGATAACATAGTCGTAGGGTTTGTTAGCTTTAAAAGCTGCTTGAAATACAAAGTTTTTTGGAACTCCTCCCCCTATGAGTAAGGCTCCCTTTTTCTCTGCTTTTTTAATGATCTCAAAAAAATGTATAACTCCCTTAAACGAGTCTACTTTAATGTTTTTTCCACCATGTTTGGTAACGTATTCTTCCACAGCCAATCCATAACAAGAATCTTGAATTGCAGGTACAAAGATGGGAACCTTATACTTGTATGCATTGTACAAAATAGAGTTTTCATCTTTAAGTCTTTTTCCAACTTCTTCCATGAATTCAGCAGTTGAAAAAGTTTTATCTCCGTTTTCCCTTAAGATTTCATTAAAAATTTCAATTAAAGGGCGGTCAAAATTTTTTCTAAAATCTTCTTCCGGAATAAAAACATCATAAACCCTGTCGATTCCATGTTTATACAAAAGTTTATCGTCCACATTAACCGTTCCTTTATAATGTACACCACCAAAAGCTTCTAAAGCATCATGAACCATGTTTGCACCTGTACTCACTATGATATGAACCATCTTACGTTTAATCATCTCAACAATCGTTTGTTTCATACCAGAAGGAACCATAGCACCTGCAAGACCTAAAATAATCACAGCATTACTTTTAATCATCCGTTCATAGATATCTACAGCTTGAGCTAAACGTCCAGCACCAAAACATCCCGAATTTGACATTTCAAGAACAAGCTCATTTACAGTCATTCTAGGTCTAAGTTTGATATGTTTAACGGTTTCTCTACATACTTCCAAGTTCAAATCTACCACTAAACTCAAATTCATAGCTTCATTAAAAATAAAATTTTTCATGTTTTTCTGAACGTTAAATTTATCTAATGATTTCCTTTAAGGTTGAGATAACATGAAAACATGGTTAAATCCATCTCTTCAAAAAGACGAAAAAATTTATGTTTTCACGATTATCGGAATAAACACGATAATCGCTGTTGTTGCAACCCAAATTTTTTCTTCAAATCTTCCTTTTGGGATGGATTCTTTTTCACATCTACCAAAAGTTCTTTATCTTGCAAAACACGGTTTTTCCTTATGGTTTTTTGATTGGTATTGTGGTTGTCCTCTTTTTATTTTTTATTCACCCTTAGCTTATCTTCTGGGTTTTCTTCCAACCAGTCTGGGGATTGATGCTTTTTTCTCCTACAAGTTTGTTGAACTAGTTTTTCTTTTAATAACACCCCTTGTTTTTTACAAGTTTTGTAGAAAAATAAACCTCGAAAGAAAAGCTTCCCTTTATGCAACCTTAATTTTTAGTTTAGTTCCTTCTACAATCCATAATTCCATAATTTTTGGTAGGTTTGCAAACATTGTTAGTTACCCCTTCTTTCTTCTAACCTTAATCTATTTGGTTGAAATCATAGAAAAAGCTTCAAAGAAAAGTGTTTTTTTAGCTTCCATATTTTTTTGTTTAACCTTACTTTCCCATCACTTTTCAGCCTACATACTCTGTGTGGTCGTCGTTGTTTACATGGTAGTCTTAACATTTGAAAAACCTGGACTAAAACAACTTTTAACCAAACTTCTTCTTTTTGGACTAATGTTTTTCCTCGGTTTTATGTTTTCAAGTTTATGGTGGATTCCCCTTTTCATCTACAGAAATTACTGGTTAACTCCACAAACGGGAAACCTAACTCTTCTACCCGTCTCGGTAATACTACTTATTCTTTTTACCGCTCTACTATGTTGGATTGTTCGAAAATTCTTTCATCCAGCTGGTTTTAGAGAAGCTACCATTTTAACTTGGATGATTTTATTCCTTCTGTTAGGTTCTGGTTTGTTACCGTTAAAATATCTTCTACCCTTTGGAGAAGAAGTTGACTTTTTAAGGTTTCAACTTTACTCAGCTATTCCGTTAGCTGTTTTTATGGCAGACCTTAAAGGTTTTTCTTTGGGAAAAATAGGTAAAAAATTTCAACTTGAACAAAAGTTAAACAAAAAACGTATCTGGTTAACGTTTTTTGTAGTTTTAAATCTTGTTGTGGCAAGGGTTATAGTTCAGGTTTTCCCGACAGTGTTAACAGAAGAAGTCTTTGTGGGAAAGGTCCCTCATCCAATATTACAATATATCAGTAGCTGTCCAGAGTATGGAAGAATACTAGCCATCAACACACCTTACTGGGTTTACATTTCTCCATATTACACAAATAAACCTTTAGTAGATGGATGGTATCCACAGGGAGCTGTTTTACCCATCATAAAACAAAACGTTAAAAAAACGATAAATTCTTCAACAAACCAAACTTTACTTTTACATTTCATAAATCAACCTGAAACTTATGGAATAAAATGGGTTCTTCTTGGAAATTCTTCAAAAATTTTCCTTCTACAAAACAGCACATTTCAACCAGTTGTTCAATGTTCACGGTTTACTCTGTTTGAAAACAAGTTAAACATAACCTACATCGAAACAAAGCCTCAGGCTCAGGTTGTTTGGAACATCGACAAAGATTCTATCCATATCGTATTAAAAACAAAAGCTTCAAAAACCAAAGTTCTAGTTAAGGAAGCTTATTTCCCAGGTTGGATTGCCTTTGATGGTCAAAAAGAAATTTCTCTTTTTCCAGACAAGGATGGGTTTATCAGTTTCATTGTTTATGGTTTTGGTGAACATACGATCAGATTAACATTTAACCCTTATAGGGAAATCTTGAAGATGATGTTTTCAAACTGAAGAAAAAAGTCCTATCCTAACCCAAACTCTTTAAGTATCTGTTTAAATTTAACAGCATCAACTTCCAGAACAGGGCTTTCAGAAATTATTGTTCCACCAACACCAACTTCTTTTAAAGCTTCCGCCAAAAATCTGAAATTCATATCTCCTTCTTCAAACACAAGATGTTTTTTCTCGTCTCCGGTGGGTGAATAAAGAACCTGGGTAAAATGCTGATGAAGGTTTTTTAAAGACTTAGAACCAAGCTCCTTTTCGATTAAGTTTAGTATTTTTAGGAAGTCTTCTTTTGTCTTAAAACAACCTTTTCCACGAGCATGGATATGTGCCCAATCTACAACGATTCTTTGCCCTGTTTCATGTACAATTTTGATTACATCTTCAACAGGTCCCACTTGGGATTGTCTTCCCATCGTCTCAATACCGATGGGAATAGGGCATTCATCTGCTATTTCGTTTATGGCTTTAATAACCATCTTGTTTGCTTCTTCCCTTGAATATTTTCCATAATAGGCTGGATGAACAACTGCAAGTTCAGCTTCGTAAAGTTTCCCAATTTTACATGTTTCAACTATCCTACGTTGGGATTTTTTTATTGTTGTGGAATCACCACATAAATTGATAAAGTAAGGTGCATGACATGAAAGTTTTACGTCAAATTCTTTTGATAAACCGTAAAGTTCTCTTGCCACATCTTCCTTCATTTTTACACCACGTACATATTGAACTTCAAGAGCATCCAAACCAATATCTCTACAGTACTTCAGGGCTTCTCTGTAACTCTGACCCTTAACTGCAAGAGGTATACCTGCAGGTCCAACACGGATCATGACAACCCCTAACTAAAATTTTACATTCAATAACGTATTAAAGTATACTTTAATAATTCAACAAAAAATAAAACCTGTTTGGGGGCCTAGGTCACAAGCAACCCTAGTTTTCCTGCTTTCTTAGCTCTTAAAAGTTCCAGAGCAATCCTGTCTCCAGTACTCATAGTTCTCTTGTATTTTGCATTAGTGTATTGAGAACCTATCCCTTGATGAACATTTGTTCCACCACCATGTCTTACAGCAACATCTTGAGTTTTAGGTACAAAATCGTACAAGATTTCACCGGAAGCATCATAAACTCCCTGAGATATCGCTTCAACTAACGGTTGTTTTTCAAATGTTATCAAAGTTTGGATACAGTAAGCACCAATCATTCCTGGGGGGTCTGTTTTTTGAGTTAACTCGACAAACGCATCCGCTATCGGGTAAATCTTTCTTAACAACGATTCTCTTAAACTTATTAATGCATGAGCCGTAACTTCAAAACTTAGGGGGTATGGAGTCTTACTCCAATCTACTTTTAACTGGTCTTCTGCAAGCATCCTTAAAATTCCGTCATGGGTTGTTTCCCTTCTTTCATCGATGGATAGAAACTCGTTAGCAAGCTTTTTTCTGTCCATGTATTTTTCTACTTCACCCCAATCTTCTTCCGCATACAATGGTGAATAGAAAAAGTTAAAGTTTGCAGTTACACCCGGAATGTATTCTTCAACTCTCCCATCCTTTAAATCTTCGTAGAGAATGGTTCCGTTTTTAAGTTCATTTCTTACCTTTTCTTCCAAGCTTGTACTGTTAGCTGCAAATATAAATCCTCTTTCAAGTCTTCTACCAGCATGGGGGATCTTTAAAACAATGGGTTGTTCTATTTTCTCTTCAAACCTTATTCCATCTTTCTCAAGTTTATATTTGAAGGCTTTAGGATGGGGTATCCCCGCCTGCTCCAAGTACCAGTAATAATTTTTTTCAAGTTTTTCTCTATCTTCTATCTTAAGGAGACTTCTAGAACCAAAGATAGGTACCGGGAAATCCTTTTCTATTCTCTCACAACGTTCACCACCTACATAAACAGCAAAAGCCCTGTTTGGGATTTGAATTCCTTCCAACTCCAATAATGCATCCACATTTTCTGGTTTTAGAATGTCTTCGTATCTGTCAAGAATTAGGATTGCTTCAACCCATCGACTTTTTTTTCTGACTATATCCCAGAGGTCGTTTGAAACATAAAGGTCCCTCTTTACTATACATGGTAAGTCTTCGATAACTTCTTCAGGTTTACCAACTCGAGGCTCCCTCAGATAGATTGATGCTCTTTGTTTGGTTGTGTAGACCAAACCTTTTAAACCAAAATTTCTAAGCCCTCCCATCGCATCTAAGGCTGAATGTGAACCTAAAACAACTCCCACAGGAGATTTATATTTTTGGGCTATTTCACGCATTTCTTCAAACCTAATCAATTAATGTCACTCCTATCTTGTCTTTTTATAAACTAACCTAACCCTAGATATTCTTTTCTTTCCAAATATAAAAATAAGAGCAACCTACAACTCTAAACCTTTCCCAGACAGGGAAAATAAACTTAAAAAATATTCTTTATTCCAGTTCCTTTAAGGCTTTTAATCTTTTTACAATGTTTGGATGGGTTGAAAAAATTTCCATAAGTCTATCAGCCATTGTTAATTTTCTAGTTAATATTTGGTTTACAAGTTGTTGGTCGGAAACCCTCTTAGCTAAAACCAAATTTAAACTATCCTTTTCAGCTCTGTCCGGGTCTGAGATAAACAGAGATTTAAAGTAACTTAGACCACTTGCTTCCCTTCTAAAATTGCTTTTCTGTCTACTGGTATAGTAAACTATTTTGGCAAGTGCTTCTGAGAGTTTTCTAGCTCCGTCTTCCACGTTAAACACACTTTCCCTGTCTGCATAATATTCCCGGTAACGGCTTAAACCTAAAACAAACAACGATAGAATCCAGTAGATGGTCATACAAACAAAACCTATGATTAAAGCTGGTAGGGTACCTTCTTCACGTGATTCATAACCACCATATCCCCTAAAAAATCCTGAAAGTAGCAATGAGTACCCCAGAAAGTAAAAAATCGCTGGTAAAACCGAAGCAAACATCATTATCTGAACATCTCTATGTTTAAGGTGTCCTAGTTCATGTCCTAAAACAGCTTCAACTTCTTCGTCTTCCAGAACCTTAAGAAGTTCTTCTGTGACAGCTATCCTATTTCCGGTTAGGGGTGAACCATAAGCAAATGCATTTGGTATGGGGATACTTGCAATCATAAGTTTAGGCATTTTTAACTTCATTTTTCTACTTAACCTTTCAACTGTTCTGTAAAGTTTAGGATTATCTGAAAACGAGACTTCTCGAACATGGTAAAGGGCTTCTATCATTTTTGGGGCAAAAAGCCATTGAACAAGGTTAAATGCTACGACGATTAACGTTAAAACAAGTAGGTTGGATATCCCAATCCATGTTAAAAGAACGGCAAAAAACAACGTAGATAATGCTATCAAAACCATAACTGTCCCATACATGCATAGATACAGCTTAAAAGACCTCAAAGAATCACCCTATACTCTGTGAGAAAATCGAATATTTATAACTTTAACGTTTGGTTAGTATTCTACCTAAAGAAACAATCCATTACTCTCATCGTAGAAAAAGAGCGTTTGTTTATTGGAGGTATTCACTCAAGTATCTCCCAAAAACCGACATTTTAATCATACATGGAAGTCTACCTTTAAACCTTTCCGATGTACGTTTAAGATATTCCCAAAATCCGTTTAACGCTTCATTTGAACCATTACTTCTTCGGAGTACATAAATGGGTACTTCAACTTCCTTATCTTTTATCAGTGTGATTCTTACCAATCCAGCATTTTCCGCCTTTCTGGCGGCTATTTCTGAGATAAGACTTATTCCCAAACCTCAAGAAACACTTGTAATTATAGCTGAAGTCCCAAACAAACGTAGTTTAACCTTAAGCTGTCTATGGTCGATTCGGTGAATGCTGAATAGATGTCTCACAAAATGGTTTAAATCTGTTTTTTCTTCACTTAATACAAGCGGATGTTTAGTTAACTCCTTAACAGTAATACTTCTACCGGTAGGGATTCCATATTCTACCGCAGAAATAACCACCAGCCTATCTTCTGCAATCATTAGATGCTCAAACTTTTCGATGTAATGTTTAAGTTTTTTAGGAAGTTGGACTGCAGCAATATCCACTACCCCTTCTTTCACCATCCGGACAGTATCGGAACTGTTGTATATTTGAAGTGAAAAGTCAATCTTTGGATTTGAAATTTTAAAACCGCTAACTAAACATGGAATAATATGTTCTCCTAGAATTTCACTTGCAGCTATTTTGACCTTTACTTCAAATGAAGTTGTTGAAGGTTTGATGTTAGAGTAATTTATGGTTTCAGCTAGAGCTAAAAATGCTCAATCTGTAAAATGGGCTCTTTCATAGATGGTTTTCTGGATTGGAATAGTTTATTCTTGTGCTATGGGTTTTGCTTTTGCAGCTACCTATTGGACTGAAGTTAATGGTGTCATAGTTTCACCTGATAAAGCTGATTATCTACTTTTATGCTTGGAGAAGCTACCGTTCCCAGTTATGTTACCGCTTTATTAATTGCTGGTGCTTTTGTTGCATCTTTTTCAACAGCTGTAGCCCTCATAATCTTTTGTGGAACTGTAGCGGTAACTCACATCTATAGCCCAATAAAGAAGCTTCTGTTGAAGGAAGGAAAGTTAACGGATAGAGAACAAATGATGGTTTCAAGGTTAGCTGTAGTATGTACCAGAGTGATTTCTGTTCTTTTGACATGGTTTCCAAGGTATTTCAAAAACTAGATACTCAAGCAACTTGTTACCTTTTGGGCTTATCTTGGTTAGTGTTCTTTTACTTATCTTTGCGTTGTAGTTATTCTAATTCTAATCCTTAGTTTTGATGGAAAGAATTCTTTTTGCAAGCCAAGCTGCATTTTCACCGTTGTCTATTCCTACACATGCTACAGGAACACCTTTAGGCATCTGAACCATTGAAAGTAAAGCATCCAACCCTCCAAGTTTTACGTTTACCGGGACACCTATAACTGGTTTTTCTGTTCTTGAAGCTATAAATCCTGGAAGATGGGCTGAAAGTCCAGCAATTCCAATAAAAACTTCAGCATCACAGTTTTTGATGTATTCTTCCAACTCTTTTGGGTTTCTGTGAGCTGATAAGACTTTAATCTCGTAGCTTATGTTAAACTTACCAAGTATTTTAGCTGATTTTTCAGCTATGGTTCTGTCACTCTCACTTCCAATAACGATTGCTACTTTTGGTTTTTCAGTCAAATTTTTCTTCCCCATTCTTCTTTTTGTTCCCTTCTAGGTTTCCAAAATGATTTTTCCTTTTTTTGGAATCCATTCAACAGTTTTTCCTATCAAACCTTTTTTAGCTCGATATTTATATACCGCTCTAATAAGGTTAGCTTGTTCAATTCTTTTTTCTAAAAGTTGCTCCGAACCTATGTCACTACGATGGAAAACACCCCAACCATCTTCAAGCCAAACATAGGGTATACATTCTTCAACCTTCCTACCTGCTTCAGGAATCGTTTTTCCTGTTCCAAATATTTCAACCAGTCTTGAACCTCCCGATATAATTTTACCGTTGGGTTGTAGGTTTGTTGATGCATAATAAACTTTACAACCACGTTTTTTGATGGTTTCTTCATTTATATGTACAGGATGACCTTTTGCTAGGTTTCTTTCTTCAGGATATCCTTTTGGAGCGATACATTTAACAACTGTTGCAACTTCTTTAAATTTCATTTTAATTTTGTTTAACCTTTCTTCTATGATAGCTTCACAAATTTCAATTAGGTCTGTTTCCAAGATTGGAAGTACATTTACGGCTTCAGGGTCTCCAAGTCTACTGTAAAATTCTATTATGGTGGGCCCCCAACTTACGGTACACATCATCTGTCCAGAAACTATTCCCTTATATTTTTCACCAGTTTCTTTTTCTACAGCTCTAACACAACTCTTCACAATTTCAACAGACCTTCTATATTCTTCTTCTGTAACAAAGGGAAGAAGCATTCCCTTTCCAGCTATAGAACCCATTCCTCCGGTTTCGGGACCTATATCCATCTCAAAAGCATTTTTATTGTCTTGAACTAAAGGTAAAGGTTTTACTGTTCTTCCATCCGTGAATGTTTGAAGAGTATATTCAGGGCCTTCAACTCTTTCTTCTATCAGAATTCTGTCTTCTATATCCGTATAATCTTTCATGTACTTTTCATCTATTGCCTTTGCATGTTCTTCCTTTACATGAGTTTTTTCAGAAGTTAGGTAAGCCTGAAGGTCTGCTATTACTTTAACACCTTTACCTCCAGCTTGTCTTGCTGGTTTTAAGGCTACACTTTCAGCATATTCCTTAATGTAGGCGATGGCATCTTCAACATTTGAAAAAGCCTTAAACCTAAGTCTACCTGGAATCCTATGTTTCCACATAAGTCTTCTCATAAAGGCCTTAGACATCTCTAACTCAGCAGGTTTTCTTTTTGCTCCAATACAGGGAATTCCTTCTTTCTCAAGTTCATCAGAAACCCCCCTAAAAAGAGGTTCTTCAGGTCCTACAAACACAAAATCCACATGGTGTTTTTTGGCTGTTTCAACAACAAATTCTGGGTTTTGGTAGTCTCCAAGAATAACTTCTCCACCAGTGATTTTACATAAGGAAGCTATTCCTGGGTTGTTTAGTTTCATAGCGGCGTAAAGTTTTGGGTCTAATCTGCTTCTACAAATCGCTTCGGCTATTGCATGTTCACGTGCTGCTTCCCCAACCAACAAAACTTTAACCGTTTTTCTCACCATCCAAGGGATATTTTCCGGTAAAACATCCTAAACAAAGGTTTTTTCTTGGGATACCTATAGCTTCAACTAAACCTTTTAAGCTTAACCAGTAAAATGTGTCAGCTCCCACGACTTTACTTACTTCTTCCGTCTTTAAATTTGCAGCTATAAGTTCATCTTTTTCAGGTACATCTGTTCCAAAAGGACATGGTGCAACAAGTCTTGGGCTTCCAATTCTTACATGAACTTCTTTAGCACCCATTTTATTTCGCATCTGGTTTACAGTGTTTTTTGTAGTTGTCCCCCTTACAACACTATCATCTATAAGCACCGTAACTTTTCCAGCTATAGCTGACCTTATGGGGTTTAACTTTAACTGAACCCCGACTATACGTTCAAACTCTGTTGGTTTGATTGCACTTCTGATTCTTCTTCCTGTCTGAACAAAACCAATTCCTAACGGTGTTTTTGTTTTGTTTGAGTAGGCTACCGCAAAAGGGATAGCTGTCTCAGGAACACCTAAAACAACTTCACCCTTATTTACAGCATGTTCTTCGGCGAGTTTTTCACCGATCTTCATTCGAACTTCATAGATACTTTTTCCGTTTACAATAGAGTCAGGTCTTGCATAGTAAACATATTCAAAAGCACAAAACTTAGGTTTTGACTCTAAAACTTGTTTTCTTTCGATACTGTAAGCATCAAAAAAGTACATTTCACCAGGTTGAATATCATTTTTAAAATCAGCACCTATAACATCCATAACACAACTCTCAGATGCTACAACCCCATAATCAAAACCAAAACTTCCAATAGCTAAAGGTTTTATTCCAAAACGGTCTCTACAGGCAACCATTTCTCCTTTACCAGTTAAGGCTATTAAAGAATAAGCACCTTTAACCTTCATCATAAGGTTACTCATTGCTTCAGTTGGCCTGCCTGTTTTTTCCAATTCGATTGAAAAAAGTTTAGCAAGAAACTCAGCATCGGTATCTTCGTTAAGATTTTCCTTCTCAGCCAACTCTTTTAGGTTTAGAATTTTTCCATCGAAACATAAGGCTACAGGAACGGGTTCAGAAACGATGACCGGTTGAATTTTAGAAGGGTCTTCTTCAGGAGTGGAAGTTACACTTCCTATTCCAACCCATCCTGGAAGATTTTCTAAGGTTTCCGGTTTTGAGAAAACTTGGTCCACAAGTCCCTCTGCCTTGTACTGAACCAAGGATTCACCATTAAAAGTTACGATTCCACAGTTTTCTTGTCCCCTATGTTGAAGAGCAAGTAAAGAATAATATAGAAAACGAGCCATTCTCCATTCTTTACTAAAACCATAAATTCCTACAACTCCACCCAAAACATTACACCTACCTTCTCCCTTCTAACCCAAGTTCAATGTATCTGTTTCCTTGTATCGGAGGCTTTTTCTTCATTTCTTCCGCTAATTTTTGAGCGTAAGGTGTGGGATACTCCCCAGTTAAACATGCTAAACAAAGATTTTCTTCACCTAAACCTATTGCTTTAACAAGCCCTTTAATTGTTTGGTAGCCAAGTGAATCAGCCCCTATCATTTTTCTAATTTCTTCAACAGATTTTTTGGATGCAATAAGTTCCCTGTGGGTTGCTATGTCTATTCCATAGAAGCATGGTGAAATTATTGGTGGACAAGTTATTCTTACATGAACTTCTTTAGCACCTGCTTTTCTTATCATCTGAACTATGTTTTTTATGGTTGTACCTCTGACTATGCTGTCATCTACAAGGATAACCCTCTGGTCTTTAAGTACTGACTTTAGTGGGTTTAATTTTAGTTTAACAGCATTTTCTCTTAGGTTTTGAGAAGGCATAATAAACGTTCTATGAATGTACCTGTTCTTTATCAAACCTTCTGCAACCGGAAGTCCTGTAGACCGAGCTATTCCTTCAGCGGCAGGTCTTGAAGTATCTGGAACCGGAACTATAACATCTGCATCATTTTCGTAGGTTTTTGCAAGATTTACCCCTAGTTTTAATCTTACTTCATAAACACTTTTTCCTTCGATAACCGAATCTGGTCGACTAAAGTACACATATTCAAACATGCAATGAGCTTTTTGTTTAGAACATGTAAAACATTTTTTCTCCACACCAGAATCAGAAATCAGTAAAGCTTCCCCAGGTTTAACATCTGAAATTAATTTCCCACCACACGTATCTATTGCAACACTTTCAGAAGCAACTATTACTGAACCATCTACATTCCCATAACATAAGGGTTTAAATCCGATGGGGTCTCTAAAAACAAGAATTTCTCCTTCACCAGTTAAACAAACAGCAGAATAAGCTCCTTCAACGACCTTAGTAAGCTCAGCTAATGCATCAAAAAAGTCTCCCGTTTCTCTTTGTTCACGAAGCAAAATGTTTAACAAGATTTCTGCATCAGAAGTTGAAGTAAAATATACACCTTTTCTTCTCAAGTTTTCTCTAAGCTCTCTATAGTTAACTACATTTCCATTGTAGGCTAATGCTACACTATCCAAGTTAAATGGTTGAGCATCCGTTAAACTTGATTTTCCAACCGTTGAATATCTTACATGTCCTATTCCAAATCTACCTGCTAACATGGATAATTCTGCTAAGGAAAAAGCTTCCCCAACAAGTCCCATACCTTTCTTCAGGTAAATGTTTCCATCTCCTCGTGTAAGAGCAACACCTGCAGATTCTTGTCCTCTATGTTGTAAAGCCATAAGTCCGTAAAAAATCCTTTCAGCAACATCTTTTTCTCTATCGTAAACTCCAACAACCCCACATGCTTCTTTTTTAGACATTATGTTGTTTACCATCTTAAGCAACCTCCATTTGTTTTGGTATTGATTCTTTCCAGACCTTTTCCATGAGGGTTAAGGAACATTCAACAACGTTTTTTCCATTTTTTGATAGAACAAACTCATCGTTATCGACTACTTTCCCTATTATACTGGCTGGTGCACCATACAAGGTAGCGGTTTTAAGTATTTTTTTTGCATCTTCTTCTTTTGATGTTACAATTATTCTTGCATAGGACTCGGAGAAAAGAAGTTCATCCATTCTTTCTATGTTGGATGTTAAAACTTTTGTAAGGTCCACCTTCACCCCAAGTTTTCCCTTTATAGCCATAAGAGCTAAAGCTGTTGCAAGTCCACCTTTAGAGCAATCATGAGCTGAAAGAACCCATCCAGCTCTAATCGTTTTTATAACTGTTTGTATTATTGCTTTTTCTCTTGAAGCATCTGCTTTAGGGGGTTTTCCACCGTTTAAACCATGAATCTCATGGTAATATTCTGAACCACCCAACTCTGGATAAGTTTTACCGACCAAAATAATTACATCTCCCGGATTTTTTAGACCCATAGTTCTTATCCAATCCAGATTTTCAATCAAACCTAACATTACAACAACTATGCTTGGTTTAACAGCAATCTTTGATTCACTGTCTTCATTGTAGAAGCTAACGTTACCTCCAACACATGGAATGTTCAATGCTTTACTCATGTAAGCTAAACCTTCGATTCCACGTTTAAACTGCCAAAAAATTTCAGGTTTTTCCGGGTTACCAAAATTACAACAATCTGTATAAGCAATGGGTTCAGCTCCAACACAAACTACATTTCTTGCTGCTTCTCCAATCGCTCCAGCAGAACCATGAAACGGGTCTAGGTAACTGTGGCGACTGTTACAGTCAGCTTTTGCAGCTATAGCCTTAGAAGTCCCAAGAATTCGAAGAACAGCAGCATCTCCTTCACCAGGTTTTATGATTGTTCTAACACCTACTTCATGGTCATACTGTTGGTAAACCCATTCTTTGGATGCGATGTTTGGTGTTGCAAGAAGCTTATAAAGAATCTCCGATAAGTTTTTTGGTTCCCGTGGTTTTTTAAAACTTTTTAATTTTTGGAATTTCTTAGGTTTTTTTGCTTTTCTTTTGATGATTGGTGCTTCTGTTAAAAGTTTAGGTGGAATTGAAGCAACAACCTTACCCCTAAATTTTACAACAAGTTTACCTGTATCAGTAACTTTCCCCACAATGGAGTAGGGAATCTCATATTTCTCTAGGATATATGTAACTTCATCTAATCCTGAAGGGTCAACTGCAAGAAGCATTCTTTCTTGAGATTCGGAAAGCATAAGCTCATAAGAAGTCATTCCTTCTTCACGTACATGAAGTCTATCCAGCTCAATTTCAACACCAGTTCCACCTTTAGCTGACATTTCGGAAGTTGCACATGTTAAACCTCCACCACCTAAATCTTTTAACCCATGCACATACCCTGTTTTTAGGATTTCCAAAACAGCTTCAATCAGAAGTTTTTTTGTGAAAGGGTCTCCTATTTGGACTGCAGGTCTATCTTCTTCTGCATTTTCTCCTATGGTTTTTGATGCAAAAGTTACACCGTGAATTCCATCTCTTCCAGTAGCTCCACCTATAAGGAGAAGAAGGTCTCCAGGGTGTTTAAATTCAGCTAGAAATGTGTGGTTCTTTTCTACTATCCCGTAACAAGCTACGTTGACTAAACAGTTTGTTTTAAAACTTTCATCAAATTCAATTTCCCCTGCAACCGTCGGAACACCTATACAGTTTCCATAATCCCCTATACCCTTAACAACATAACGGAAAAGCCATTTTGTATGACCATCTGTTAGTTTACCAAACCTTAATGAGTCAACAAGTAAAATCGGTCTAGCTCCAACAGCAAGAATATCCCTTATAATTCCCCCTATACCTGTAGCTGCTCCATTGTATGGTTCTATGGCTGAAGGATGGTTATGGCTTTCCACTTTAAAAGCGACAGCATACCCATCTCCTATATCCACTAAACCAGCATCATAACCAGGTCCAACTATAACTCTTGGTGAGTTTGTCGGTAATTTTTTAAGGATTGGTTTACTGCTTTTATAGGAGCAATGTTCAGACCACATTATATCAAACATACCCCATTCAACTTCAGTCGGCTCCCTACCTAACAGTTTTCTTACAAGCTTGATTTCCATCGGAGTTAAATTCAACTTAAGAGTAGTTGTTACTTCAACCAACCCACTTCACCTAACGTTTTAAGAAGTCAACCATGGATTGGAAGATAAGTAATCCATCTTGGTCATGGTAGGGACTTAGAATCTTCTCCGAAGCTCTTTCAGGATGGGGCATAAGTCCGAGAACATTTCCTTCAACGTTACAAACAGAAGCTATGTTATCAACAGACCCGTTTGGGTTTGATTCTGAAGTGATTTTACCGTTTTTGTTAACATACCTAAACACTATCTGCCTTTTTTCTTTCATTTTTTTTAGAATTTTTTTGTCGTTAAAGTATCTTCCTTCTTTGTGGGCTATTGGGATGTGTAGAAGTTTTCCTTCAGGAATTAATCTTGTAAATGCTGTTCGACTTGTTTCACATCTTAACGTTACCCATTTACAAACAAATTTTAAGGAATCGTTAGGAAGTAACGCTCCTGGAAGAAGCCCCCCTTCAGTTAAAATTTGAAAACCGTTACATATACCAAGGATAGGTTTACCTTCTTCAGCCATCTTTTTTACTTCATCCATAGCTGGACTATGGGAAGCAATAACACCACTTCTTAAGTAATCCCCGTAAGAGAACCCTCCTGGAAGAATTGCTCCATCATACATGGAACCTTTAAAGAACTTATGCCACACTAGGTCTGTGGGTATATCTAATAAATTCCTAAGAACATAAACAACATCCAAATCACAATTTGAACCTGGAAACTGGATAACTGCAATTCTCATTTTTTGTTACTCCTGACAAAAATTTTATGAGTATGAACAACAGGATTGTAGATTCTAAGAGTATTACAAAGGTCAAAAACAGTCTTCTCAGCTTGCTTTCTATCGGGGGCTTCAACAAGAATCTTAAGATACTTACCTGTACGGACTGATTTCACATTTTTGTAACCGCCTTTAAAAATCAAGTCTTTACGTATCGTTTCTCCTTCAGGGTCTCTTGCAGCAGGTTTATTTTGAATTATAACTTCTACCGTAAAAGTTTTCATTCTTTATTTTTCACCAACAATCAACTTGTAAGTTTGAACATAAACCTGAGAAACCTTCTCCAAACTTTCCCCTTGCCTATAAACATCCTTATCCATAGATTCTCCGGTTTTTAAATTCCAAAGTCTCATCGAATCTATGTTTAGTTCATCACCAACTCGTAGCTTACCAGTTTTGTCTCTTCCAAATTCTACCTTAAAATCAACAAGACGTAAACCAAGTTTTAACATATACTTACTCAAAACCTTGTTAATCTTCCTTGTAATTTTCTTAACAGTCCTGATTTCTTCTTTACTCATTAACCCAAAAACTGTTAAATGTTCTTCTGAGAGAAGAGGGTCGTGGTACAGGTCGTTTTTTAAGAAAAATTCAATGAGGGATCTTCTAAGTTTTTCTCCTTTCTTTACAAAAGGATAACTCTTAACCAGGTGACCTGCAGCAAAATTTCTACATACAACTTCAACAGGTATCATCTCTAATCTTCTAACTCTCATAACTGTCGGAGCAACAAGTTCAATAAAATGAGTTGGAATTCCGTTTTCTTCCAATAAACTAAAGATTTTAGCTGAAACAGCAGCGTTTATACTTCCCTTTTCTTTAAGGATATCATGTTTTTTTCCATCCAATGCTGTTATATCGTTCCTGAATTCTAAGAGTACTTCATCTGAGTTTTTGGTTAGATAAACAGTCTTTGTCTTTCCTTCTGTAAGCTTCTCCGTTCTGTACCCTTCCATCCTAATGGAAGGATGGACAAATCCCTATATAACAATTTTTGACTAAAAAATTGTAAAGAAGCCAAAGTTTTTACAAAAATATGTATATTAGATTCAGAGAATTGTACATAAAAATTCAAAAAATTTATGTTACAACACCAAAAAATCTTAGGAAACAATAAGATAAAAAGTTGCGGATTCGCTCTTAAAAATTGTGAACTTAAAATGTCAGAAGAAAATAGACTTAAGGTTTTAAGAATTCCTTACTGTGAAAAAAATTGCTAAATGGTGTAAAACTCCTAGAGATACTTCAGAGCTTCATGAAATGTATAGAGAAGAAGTAAAAGAAAGGTAAAGTTGCTAAAGTTGAAGGATACCAGTTTGGTGACTACTTAGACCAGCTTGAAAAAACAGGAATTATTGAGTACAAAGACGGTAAATGGAAAATAACTCAGCAGGGACTAGAAACCCTTACTAAATATTTTGGTGAAGGTTAAACAAAGAAAAACGGAAAGATTTAAATTCTTTATTGCTTACTTTAAATCTCGAACCCAAGAAAGAAAGTTTCCTTTAGCTTGGAATAGAAATATCTAAATATTCCCTAGTTACTAACGAAGTTTCGTAATACAAATTTAACAGGGGAAAAATAGTACCATGGCTACTGAAGCAGGAAAAAAACCTCTAGTGTTTTTGATGAGAAACCTAAAAAGTAATGTAAGGGTTAAGCTAAAAAACGACCTTGAATACCGAGGAAGACTGGTTCAATGTGACACCTACATGAACCTTATAATCAACGAAGCAACCGAATACAACGATGGAGACCCTGTAGCAGAATATGGAAATGTTTTCATTAGGGGAAACAACATAATTTTTATTTCATTTGAACAGTAAGTAGTAGTATATCCTACCTTTCAGTGGAGATATGAAGTGGGAAGAGTTTTTATAGAAAAACTCACAGGAAAACCGGTGGCTCACCAGAACATCGAAATTGTTGAAAGAAAAGGTAGAGGACATCCAGACTATATTGCTGATGCTTCAGCTGAAATTTGTAGTACTGAACTTTGTAAGTATTACTTAGAGAATTTTGGAGTTATTCTTCATCACAATGTAGATAAGGGTTTGGTTGTTGGGGGAACATCCAACCCAAGGTTTGGTGGTGGAGAAGTCAAAGAACCTATAGAAATCATTGTTGCTGGAAGAGCTGTAACTCAAGCAAAAAAGGGAGAAAAAACGATTCAAATTCCTGTTGAAGAACTCTGTAGAAATGGTGTAAAAGAATATCTATCAAAAAACTTTAGGTTTTTAGATGTCGAAAAACATGTTAAAATAAACTGTAAAGTCAGACAGGGTTCTGTTGACCTTGTAAAAATTTTTGAATCAAAAAAGAGTGTTCCATTGGCAAACGATACTTCATTTGGTGTTTGTTTTGCACCTTTAACTCCAACAGAAAGACTTGTACTTGAAACGGAAAAACTTCTGAACTCGGAAAAGTTTAAGAAAAAGCTTCCAGAAGTTGGTGAAGACATAAAAGTTATGGGGTTAAGACAAAAAAACAACGTTAGGTTAACCGTTTCAGCAGCAATGGTAAGTAGCCTAATACCGGATAAAAACCATTACCTAAGTGTAAAGGAAGAAATCTGTAACCGCGTTAAGGATTTTGCATCAAAGATAACTGAACTAAACGTTGACGTTAAGGTAAACACGGGAGACAATCCTCGAAAAGGGATCTATTATCTTACCGTGACAGGAACTTCAGCTGAACAAGGAGATGATGGAAACCCAGGTAGAAGTAACAGAGTAAACGGTTTGATAACACCTTGTAGACCGATGAGTTTAGAAGCTACTGCTGGAAAGAATCCTGTAAGTCATGTTGGAAAAATTTACAATGTTCTTGCTAAAATCATAGCTGAAAAAATCTTCAAAGAAGTTAAGGGAATCCAAGAAGTTTACGTAAAGATTTTAAGTCAAATTGGGAAACCCATCAATGAACCTCAAATTACAAATGTCCAAACAATGTTGGAGAAAGGTTACTCCTTATCCAACATTGTTGCTGACATAAGGTCGATCGTTGACGAAGAGGTTGCAAACGTTCCAAGATTGACAGACCTAATTATCAAGGGAAAATTTGAGTTCTTTTAATTTTTCCTCCACTCTTAACAAAATCCAAAGAATGTTCAACTGAAATTTTTAGCTTAAATTTACGTTCAAAAAACTTAGCTAGGTTTTTTAGGTCTCTTTCCAAAAGTTCTTCTGTTCGTGGATGGTCCAACGTAATATGTTGAGGCCAATCTATTATCTGAATGTTACCATCTTCCCACAAAACATTGTATTCACTTAGGTCTGCATGAATTATTCCTGCTTTTTTATATGCAATTCTGACATTTTTGAGTATTTCTAAGAAAACTTCATCTGGGTTAGGTAAGAACCTAAGCTCAACCAATCTAATACCATGAATTTTCCCCATAAGAACTACATGTCTGTTTTGAGCTATCGGTTTTGGAACCGAAACTCCACATCCATAAAGTTTTTTTAAAGCTTCAAACTCTTTTTCTGCTGCAACTTTTGACCTGAACAACCAAAAAGTTTTAGGTTTTGTGTAGCTTCTAACTTTTGCTGTTTGTCTAAAACTTATTCTTCCCAACCGGTGAAACTTTATAGCTGCTTCTTCACCGTTAGGTGTTAAAGCTTCATAAACATCTGCTTCTTTTCCAAGACCGATACTACTTCCCACAGCTGAAAGAAAACCAGCTTTAACAAGAACATTCAAAGCTAAAAAATCATACCCCATATAGTTTAATGAATAACCTTCATATGGTTTTGATATCCTCCTAACCAATCTTAAACCATGAATCCTACGAATTCTGTAGAGAACTTCTTCTTTTGAAAGGTTTGAATAAGTTACAATCCTTTCTACCGGAACATATTCATGACGTTTCATCCCGATTTCAATAGCTAAAAGTACACGAAAATCTTCGGTTTCAACTTCTTTAAACTTCTGCATCAAAGATTTGAATGACATCTTTCCAAACCTAGAACCATCATCTAAGATTAAGAAAACGTTAAACTACCTAAACTATCAACTAAAATTTAAAAGGCTTCTGAACGTTCTTCCTTTCTTTTTAGACATGCTGAAATAAAACCGTAATATGGGGGGCTTGGTTTTCCAGGTCTACTTTTGAATTCAGGGTGAAATTGCGTTCCAAAATGAAACAGATTTTTAGGAAACTCAAAAATCTCGATTCTTCTTCCATCAGCACTTTTACCTGAAAAAACAAGCCCCTTTTCTTCTAACAAATCCCAATAGTTTGGGTTGACCTCAAATCTATGTCTATGTCTTTCCATAACAACTTCAGAACCATAAAGTTTATGAGCTAAAGTTCCAGGTTTTATGTGAATTTCATGGGCGCCAAGTCTCATAGTTCCACCTATCTTTTCCACGTTTTTTTGTTCTGGTAAATAGTCTAAAACGGGATGTGGTGTGTCTGGGTTATTTTCAACACTGTTAGCATCCTTTAAATCACAAACGTTTCTAGCAAACTCAACAACCGCCATCTGAAAGCCGAAACACACTCCCAGAAAAGGAATATTATGTTCTCTTGCATACTTAACCGCTAAGATTTTTCCTTCGGTTCCCCTTACACCAAAACCCGGAGGAATTAAAACCCCATCATAAGCTTCCAAAAGTTCAAGTTTTTCAGGTTCTTCTTCAAAAATTTCCGTTTCAATCCAATTTATGTTTACTTTTGTTTGTAAGGCTGCTCCAGCATGTTTTAATGCTTCATTTATACTTATGTAGGAGTCAGCCAGTTTTGCATACTTACCACAAAGGGCTATTTTTACTTCACGTCTAGGGTGAATGTAACCTTCCAGAATCTTAACCCATCCATCCCATTGTGGTTTTCTTTTTTCAAAACCGATCCTTTCACAAATGTAATCACCCATACTTTGACCATCAAAAACTAATGGAAGTTCATAGATACATTCGATAGTTGGTGAACAAAAAACAGCTTTTTCTTCAACGTT
>CAZNLG010000005.1:0-11005 GCA_964573765.1 uncultured Candidatus Bathyarchaeia archaeon
TTCATCTGGTAGAAGAATTTTACAGTAAAGTTTTTTAAAGCTTTTAATATCTATATTTTTGCAACCCACCAGTCATAACAACATCTTGAACTACTCCACCAACATTTCCAACCAAACCAGCTAATCTTTTTGCAATAGCATTATGTAAACCGGCAATAATATCCTAAAATTTTTCCACCTCCAGCTTTCCACTCCTCAATTATTTTTTTGTCGTAAAGATAATTTTCAAACATAAACTCACAACCTATTTATGGTTAAAAGTTTTTCAGAACAATTTTGTTGGTTGTTTTTCTAGTTTCCTTTTAAATTGTTGGTTTTAAAATATAAACGTAACGTTAACCTAAACTTATTTTGGAGGGTTTAAAGTTGAAAATTAGATACCCTAAAAATGCTGGTTCATGGTATGCTGGAACAGCAGATTCTTTACGTAGACAAATAGAAAAAGAATGTTTTCTTCATAAACTTGGACCTAGAGAAATACCTAAATTGGAGAAGAAAGGTTTAAGAAAAATTGTTGGTTTACTTTGTCCTCATGCAGGTTATATGTATTCAGGTCCTGTTGCTGCATATTCCTACAATGCATTGGCGGCAGATGGAAAACCTGAAACAGTTGTTATTTTAGGTCCAAACCATACTGGTATGGGTAGTGGTGTTTCGATTATGGTTGAAGGTGTCTGGAAAACTCCTTTTGCAGATGTACCCATAAACAGTAAAGTTGCAAAAGCTATCCAGCAGGCTTCAACCTTCATCGACATAGATGAATATGCTCATCTTTATGAACATTCGATAGAACTTCAACTTCCTTTTCTTCAGTATGTTTTAGGTTCAGATTTTGATTTTGTTCCAATCTGTATGATGTTACAGGATTTTGATGTTGCAGTTGATGTAGGTCAAGCGATCGCTAAAACTTTGGAAGACCTTGAGGTTAATGCTGTGATTATTGCTTCAAGTGACCTTACCCACTATGAACCTCAAAGTTCAGCTGAAAAAAAGGATGAAATGGTTGTTGAAGCAATCAAAAAATTGGATGAGAAGGAACTTTTTGAAGTTGTGGAAAAATATAGGATCAGTATGTGTGGTGTCGGTCCAACAGTTGCTATGTTAGTTTCTTCAAAAAAATTGGGAGCGAAAAAGGGAACTCTTCTTAAGTATGCGACTTCAGGAGACATTACCCACGACAAAAGTGCAGTTGTTGGATATTGTTCCATGGTTGTAACAAAAAGTTAACCTAAACTTTCCCATTATCTTTTTACGTATTCTTCAATGTTAAAACCTCTAAGTCTAAGCCATTCAGCAGTTTGACCTGTAATCAAAACAGGTGCTCTTCTTAACTCTTCAATAGACCTTTTTCCAATCAAAAACATGGCGATCCTTAACTCTTCCATCAAACACTTAAGCTTCCATACAACCTTTTCAGGACCTTCCACGGCAGGTTTTAGAAATGGGGAAGCAATTCCGACTGCTTGAGCACCTAAGGCTATGGCTTTTGCTATTTCAATTCCATTTCTTATACCTCCTGTTGCTAAGGTTGGAAGTCTTGTTGATTTGGTTACTTCAACTAAACTTACAGCCGTAGGAATTCCCCAATCCCAAAATGTCAAACCTAACTGTTGGTTAAGCTTTTTTCTAGACTCTTTTGCTCGATGATATTCCACAGCAGCCCAACTTGTACCTCCAACACCACCAACATCTATTCCACTTACCCCTGCTTCTTCAAGTTTTTTCGCAACTTCGGCTGAAATACCTGCACCTGTCTCCTTTGCTATGATGGGTACCGTAAGAGACTTTGAAAGTTCTTCAATTTTCTTTAAAACTTCCTTAAAATCTACTTGTCCTTCAACCTGAACAGCTTCATGTAAACTGTTAAGATGAATTGCTAAAGCGTTTGCTTCAATCATCTCAACAGCCTTAATAGCTTCATCAACTCCATAACCCTTTGCAAGCTGAGCACTTCCTATGTTAGCTATGAGAAAAGCTGTGGGGGCTTTTTCTCTTGCAACTCGGAAAGAAAAAGCTTGTTGAGGTTTTTCGATGGCAACTCGTTGACTTCCAACACCCATTCCTAGACCAAGTTTTTCTACAGCTTCAGCTAATGAAGCGTTTATTTTTGCAGCCTTTTTTGTTCCACCAGTCATTCCGGCTATTATGATGGGGAACGAAAAATTGTGGTTAAAAATTTTTGTTGAAGTGTCGATTTCCGAGATGCTTACTTCGGGTAATGCGTTATGAATTAGATGTACATCTTCAAATCCTGATGTTCTGTTCGTTTGTACGTTTTTTGTTAAACATATACGGATATGGTCTGCTTTTCTTCTGATGGTTTCTCCAACATCACTCAATCTTTAAAACACCACTGTTAAGGTGGGTTGGATGGTAACTTGTCAGTAACCCTAATTTAGGATTAACAACCCTAAATAAGTTACTAATAGAATCTTTGTTTTTACGAAAGTTTGGGGTTAACAGGTTGTCCCAAGATTCCGAAGATGCAAAGTTAGAAGAAGCAATCCGTAAGTATAGTCTGGTTAATGCTTACCTTCATAAAGGAAAAGCTCAACCTCAAGCAGTTTTAGGAAAAATTCTTGGGGAAATGCCTCAATACAGACCAAAAGCTTCAGAAATACTTGAAAAAGTTCGAAAAGTGGTAAATGAAGTAAACAGTTTAACAATTGAAGAGCAGAAAAAACTTTTGGAAGAAAGTTGGCCTGAACTTTTGGAAGCAAAAGCTAAACCTGAAAAAAAAGTTTTACCCCCTCTTCCCAACGTTAAAAAATATCCTAAGGTTGTAACTAGGTTTTCACCAAACCCAGATTGTGTTCTTCATCTTGGTTCTGTTAGGGCTGTTGTTCTTTCATGGAGATATGCTAGGACCTATGGTGGAGAATTTTATCTTAGGTTTGAAGATACCGACCCTAGATATAAACGTCCTGTACCAGAATTTTACGAGCTTATTCGTGAAGATTTAAGTTGGCTTGGATGTCGTTGGGATAAAGAATACATTCAAAGTGACCGGTTAGAAATTTACTATGAGTATGCTAAAAAACTGTTAACGGAAGGTCATTTGTATGTGTGTACGTGTAAGCCTCAAAGGTTTAGGGAAGAAGTATTAAAGAAAAAACCATGTCCTTGTAGAAGTCTTCCCCCAGAAGTTCAACTTGAAAGATGGGAAAAAATGTTGAACGGAGATTTTAATGAAGGAGAAGCTGTGGTCAGGGTTAAAACCGACTTAAACCATCCCAACCCCGCCGTAAGAGAGTGGCCAGCCTTACGTATTATAGACACTGAAAAATTTCCACATCCAAGAGTTGGAAGTAAATATCGAGTTTGGCCTCTTTATAACTTTTCATGTGGTTTAGATGACCATTTACTTGGAATCACCCATATCATTCGAGGAAAGGAACATTTAACCAACGAAGAAAGACAACGTTTTCTCTATCAATATCTTGGATGGGAATATCCTGAAACAATCCATTATGGTAGACTAAAAATAACCGGAACTGTTCTTAGTAAGTCAAAGATAAAACTTGGTGTTGAAAAAGGAGTCTACAAGGATTATGGTGACCCAAGACTTGCAACACTTATAGCATTAAGACAAAGAGGTATAAGACCTGAAGCTATCATTGAGATGATGCTTGAAGTTGGAGTAAAACCCGTGGACATAACCTTAAGTTGGGAAACCTTATACGCAACCAACAGAAAAATTGTAGACCCCATCGCCAACCGTTACTTCTTTGTTTCAAACCCTGTACTTCTTGAAGTGGAAAACGTAGAAAAATCTTTCACCGTTAAACTACATCTACATCCAGACCATGTGGAAAGAGGTTTCAGAATTTTTAATCTTCAACCAAAAAACGGAAAAATAAGCCTGTTTATCTCTAGGGAAGACTTTCTAACATTAAAACCAAATTCCATCATAAGACTTATGGGTTTATTTAACATTCAAATTGAAGAAATAAACCCAGACAAAGTTAAGGCAAAAATACATAGTGAAACTTATGAAGAAGCAAAAAAGCTTCATGCTCGACTTATCCATTACATTCCAACTGAAACAGGAATACCAACTACAGTGTTAATGCCGGATGGTTCAACCGTCAAAGGCTTAGCTGAAGATTCTTGTAGGATGGTTAAAATCTCAGAAGTTATTCAGTTTGAAAGGTTTGGTTTTGTAAGGGTAGACAAGGTAAACTCTGAGATTGTTGCTTATTTCACCCATAAGTAATCTTTAATCTGTAAAGAAACTTCTAAAACTTGTACGAGTAAAAATTTATAAATTTGGTCTTAACTTTAATTTGCACATACCAATAAGTGAGGGTGAAGGCGTATGGAGAAACCATTTTACGTAAAATTTAACGTACCAAAAGAACTTGCAGAAGCCGCCTATGAAGCCCTCAGAATAGCAAAGGATACAGGGAAAATTAAACGAGGTACCAACGAAACAACAAAAAGTGTTGAAAGAGGTATAGCAAAACTTGTTCTCATAGCTGAAGATGTTGAACCACCAGAAATAGTAGCACACCTCCCGTTACTATGTGAAGAAAGAAAGATACCCTATGTTTATGTTCCAAGCAAGGAGAAACTGGGGGAAGCATCGGGAATAGAAGTGAAAGCGGCATCTGCAACCATAATCGACCCTGGAGAAGCAGCTCAAATGATGGATGAAATAGTTAAGAAACTTGAAAATATAAAGAAGGCAGGATGAAAATCTAGAGTGAGATTATGAGTAGTGAAGAACATACACCTGCTGAAGTTGTTCAGATCGTAGGTAGAACAGGTGTTACAGGAGAAGTAATTCAAGTTAGAGTTAAGATCTTGGAAGGGAAAGATAAAGGACGAGTTATCACAAGAAATGTACGTGGACCAGTTAGACTTGGAGACATTTTAATGCTTCGTGAAACTGAAAGAGAAGCTAAAAAGATCGCTTAACATGGTGCTTCTTCCTTGCCTAAACCTAAAGTTTGTTCTTTTTGTGGAAAAGAATTCCCCCAAGGAAAAGGGCTTATGTACGTAAGAAACGATGGAACAATCTTATGGTTTTGTTCAAGCAAATGTAGGAAAAACTCTCTAAAACTTAGAAGAGATTCAAGAAAACTAAAGTGGACTGCTTACTACGGTAAGAAAGAAAAAGGGAAAGGCTAGTTTCTTTTAAAAGTTTAACCTAACTCTTTAAGTTTTTAGGTTGAGATGAAAAACGATGTCAAAGAAGAATGAGAAAACCTTTGTTATTTTAAAACCTGAAACGGTTAAAAATAGGCTTGTGGGGGAAGTTATCCTTAGGATCGAGAAAGCAGGTTTTAAAATTCTTGCTATGAAACTTGTTAAAGCAAGTGTTGAACAGGCAGAAGAACTTTATAAGATTCACAAAGGTAAAAGTTTCTATGAAGAACTTATAAACCATATCACTTCAGGTCCCATCGTTCCCATGGTTGTTGAAGGAGAAGATGCTGTTAAACATATGAGAGAACTTATTGGTGCAACAAACCCAAAGGAAGCTAAACCAGGAACCATCCGGGGAGACCTAGGATTTTCAACAACAATGAACATTATTCATGCAGCAGATACTCAAGAAAATTTTCTACGAGAATCAAAGATTTTCTTCAACAAAGAAGAAATTTTAGAGTATTAAATGTAAAAGTTTGTTTCATTGAGTCTATCCAAAGGATTTTTCAAGTGGAGGTACTACCTGCTTTTTACGGGACATAACACCTTCAAGCCAAACAGAGTTTCCAGTCAACTCTTTGTTAAACGCTTTCTTTATGATGTCGGGGTCTTCTGTTACGGTTAGAAGCTCCGTTCCTTCTTTCATTATGTCTGTTAACATAAGGAAGATCGAGTGGTAGCCTTCCTTCTTCTTTAGATTTTTCATTTCTTCTAGGAGTTTGGGTTTAACGGGTTCTATGACGGAAAGTTCTATCAGTTCCACTTGACCTACCGCTACTTTCTTACCAGCCATAACATAATCTTTTAAGTCACTTGTCAACAGTTCTTTTGGTGATTTTTGTTCCACATCAGCTTTTGCTTTTATCGTTTTAAGTTCCACACCAAATTTTTCAACATCATCTATCCCGGCTATCTTTGCAAGTCTACCAGAGACTTCTTTGTCAAGGTCTGTTGTGGTAGGCGATTTAAAGACAACCGTGTCGGAGAGAATGGATGAAAGCAAAATCCCTGCTATGCTTTTTGGTATCTCAACTCCATAATGTTCGTAGAGCAAAGTAATTATAGTTGCTGAACTTCCCACAGGCATTGCCAAGAAGAAGATGGGGTTAGGTGTGGTTACATCACCTATCTTATGGTGGTCTATGATTTCCAGAATTTCAGCTTTTTCTATGTTATCAAGAGATTGTGCTTTTTCGTTGTGGTCTACAAGAATTACTTTTTTGTCAGTTCCGTCTGTTAACAAGTCTGGTATATCAACATTAAATTTTTCAAGAACAAACTTTGTTTCAGGATTTAATTCACCCTGTCTGGCTGGTATGGTGTTCATACCAAACTTTTTTTGTTTTAGATAGGCATAAGCTATGGATGAACAAACAGAATCTGTGTCAGGGCTTTTATGTCCAACTACATAAACAACATCTGTACTCATGTAAAAAAGTTTAACCAACGAGTTTATATTTTTTGCCAAACTTGAAAAATTGTTGATAACCATAAAAAATTTTAAACATAAACTCTATATTTTGCTCTCCCCCTAAACCTAAGGAAAACTCTTTGGTGGTAACCTGTGTCCTTACGTCAACCTATCGTTGTTGTTTTGGGTCATGTAGACCATGGAAAAACAACCTTACTGGACAAGATTAGGGGTACAACCGTAGCTCTACGAGAACCGGGTGCAATATCTCAACATATAGGTGCAAGCTTTGTTCCGGCTAGTGTGTTGGAGAAAGTTTGTGGAGAACTGTTAAAAATCTTTAAGTTTAGGATAGAAGTTCCAGGTTTACTTTTTATTGACACACCAGGACATGCTGCATTTTCCAATTTAAGGATGCGAGGGGGGTCTGTAGCCGACATAGCAATTTTGGTTGTTGATTTAATGGAAGGTGTAAAACCTCAAACCATAGAATCCGTAGAGATCTTGAAAAGTCGTAAAACGCCTTTTGTTGTTGCTGCTAACAAGCTTGATTTAATCAGTGGTTGGAAGTCGCATCCTGATAAATCCTTTCTTGAAGCATTAAAAACAACAGAAAAATCGATTTTAAGGATTCTTGATGAAAAAGTTTATTCTATCGTTGGGGACCTGTCAACTCGAGGTATCGGTTCGGAAAGATTTGATAGGATAAGAGATTTTACCAGAACTGTTGCGATTGTTCCGGTAAGTGCAAAAACAGGGGAAGGATTACCTGACCTACTTGCAATCTTAACAGGATTAACCCAACAATACATGAAGAAAAGGTTAACAGTTACTTCTGGTCCTGCTAAAGGAACTATACTTGAAGTTCGTGAAGATGTAGGTATCGGTGTAAATGTTAATGCAATAATCTATGATGGGGTACTCCATCAAAATGACCTTATAGTTTTGGGTGGAAAAAACAAGCCTTTTACAACAAAGGTTAGAGCAATTCTTGTTCCCAAACCTTTGGACGAGATTCGAGACCCAAGAGAAAAGTTTAAGGAATTAAAAGAAGTTTCAGCGGCTGCTGGTGTCAAAATAGTTGCACCGGGACTTGAAGAAGCTGTCGCAGGAAGTCCTATCTACGCTGTTTCAACGGATACAGAGTTAAAAGAAGTTATGGAAAAAATTAAAACTGAAATTGAAAGTATAAGAATATCCACGGATAAACTGGGAATAATTTTAAAAGCAGATACATTGGGTTCTCTAGAAGCACTTATAAATGAACTTAAGAAAAACAATGTACCGATACGTTTGGCAGATGTGGGAGATGTTTCAAAAAGGGATGTTGTTGAAGCGGTTGTGGTAAAAAATGAAGTACCAAACCTAGGGGTTATCCTAAACTTTAACGTTAAAGTTTTACCGGATGCTGAAGAAGAAGCTTTAAAAAATGGAATAAAAATATTCCAAAACAATGTTATTTATAGACTTTTAGAAGAATACAATGAATGGGTAAAACAACAAGAAGAAGTTAGGATACAAAAAACATTCGAATCTTTGATAAAACCTGGAAAAATTCAGGTTCTTCAGGGTTTTGTTTTTAGAAGAAGTAACCCTGCAATTTTTGGTGTTGAAGTTTTAGCTGGTAGGATAAGGTCCCAATATCCTCTAATAAGGACCGATGGTAACAATGTTGGGAGAATTGTCCAAATCCAGGACAAAGGACAAAACATACCGGAAGCTGTTGCAGGAATGAAAGTTGCAATTTCCATGAAAGAACCAACGATAGGTCGCCATATCAGGGAAAACGATGTTTTATATGTGGATATACCGGAAAACCACATTAAATTCTTACTTCAGAATTTTAGGGATAAGTTGACTGAAGAAGACCTTAATTGTATTGATGAGTTTATCGAAGTAAAAAGAAAAAAGGTACCTCATTTTGGGTTTGGAATCTAACAAAAAGGGTTACTGACGGGGAGTTTTGTGGGTAGAAAGGTCTACGTAAAAAGTTTTGGATGCTCAACAAACTTAGCTGACGGAGAAGTTATTGCAGGATGTTTAAAACATGCAGGATATGAGATAACACAAAATCCTTCTGAAGCTGAGATATTGATTTACAATACCTGTGCAGTTAAATCTCCAACCGAAGATAAGATGGTAAACATTCTCAAGAAAATTCCAGAAAACAAAAAACTAGTCGTTACAGGATGTCTTCCATTGATAAACCTTGAAAGACTCCAGAAAGAAGTAAGATTCAATGGAGTTATAGGGCCTTCACCCGGCTCTGAAATAGTAAACATTGTTAGAAGGGTGGAAAATGGAGAGAAACCTCTGGTACTTAGGAACGATCTTAAACCAAGTTTATCTTTACCAAGGGTAACTGTTTCACCTGTAAGTAGGATTATACCAATTGCCTATGGTTGTCTTGGAGCTTGTAGTTTTTGTTGTGTTCGTTTTGCACGTGGAAAACTTAGAAGTCAACCTATGGATGAAATTCTAGAACAGGTTAAAAAAGCGGTTAAAGGAGGGGTAAAAGAAATATGGTTAACAGCTCAGGATTTAGCAGTTTATGGTAAAGACCTAGGTTTAACTTTACCAGTCTTGTTAAACAAAGTACTAAAAGAAGTAAAGGGAGACTTTTTTGTAAGGTTGGGGATGATGAACCCACATAATGTTCTGGAAATTTTGGATGAACTTATTGAAGTTTACAAGAACGATAAAATTTTCAAATTTTTACATTTACCCGTTCAGAGCGGGGATGATGAAGTTTTAGGACTTATGAATAGATTTTACACCGTTAAAGACTTTAAGAGAATAGTCTTTTCGATAAGAAAGAAGATCCCACGGTTAACTTTAGCAACCGACATGATCTGTGGTTTTCCAGGTGAAACTGAAGAAGCTTTTAGAAGGTCTTTAAGACTGATTGAAGAAGTCAAACCAGATATTGTTAACATTTCTAAGTTTTATCCAAGACCAAGAACTCCGGCAGAACGTATGAAACAGCTTCCTTCATGGGAAGTAAAAAACAGGTCTAGAAGAATGACAGAAACAGCATTAAAGGTATCCTTAGAAAGAAATCTTAGCTGGGTTTCATGGGAAGGAGAAATCTTGGTAGATGAGATGGGATTAAACAAATCTTGGGTTGGTAGAAATTTTGCTTACAAACCAATAGTTGTTAAAGATGAAGAGAGTTTACTTGGAAAATTTTTAAAGGTAAAAGTAAAAAAGGCATTCTCAAACTATCTGGAAGCAGAAGTTATATAGGTTATTCAAGAATTTGATTGGAAGAACGTTTCAAAAAAGGTGTTTCAAAAGTATAATAAAACTCTACCATCAATCTTCTCTTTTTAACATGTTTTTGTGTACTTGGAAGTCTAAACCATCAGATTCATTTTTATACTAATTCTACGTTTGTATTTAAACATGAATACATTTTAATTACGATTAATATATACCTTAATAAGGCTAAATTATCTTTCGCAAAGGGGGAGAGAGGTCGATGAAAGTAATCCAAACATTGCTTCTACAAAAACCTGAAAATTGTGTTGAAGGAGGTGAATTAAGTTTGTTTGATTTAGAAGAAAAAGAAGAAACAGAATCATGTGTAAAAATCTATTTAGAATTAGACCTGGACCAGATGGAAACTGAATAATTTTTCCGTTTTACCTTGTTTTTGACATCCGTCCGATTAGTTTATCCTTAAGTCTAAAGAAAGCTTCCAGTAAAAAATCGTTTATCGATTTGTTCTTTATCATCGGGGTTGTTTTCCCGTTTTTTATTGCATAAAGTATTTCTTCCAAACTGTTTTCTTTTACATCTATCACCGTGTAAGCTTGACCTATACTCCAAGCCACATGTGCATCACTACCCGCAGTTTTGGATAAGTTTTTTTGTTTAACAAAATCTTCTATTTGTTTGACATGGAAAAAGTGGGGTACAGATGCATTGAATACTTCAATAGCATCAGGTTTAACCTGTTCTAACACAAATCTATCTAGGCTACGTTTAAAGGGAACCATGGGATGGGGTACGACAGCTAAACCTCCTAGTTCATGGATTTTTTCTATGGTTTCAACAGCCGATAAACCAGGTTTTACAGGTTCGGAGACTCCCAACCCTAAGATATGTCCGTCAGTGGTTGTTACTTCTATTCCTGGGATTATGATAAAACCTAAGTTTTCATGGATTTTTTGATGAGCTTCCACAGTGTCATGGTCTGTTATAGCAATCCCATCCAAACCTAACTTTTGCACCATTAAACCAGCTTTTTCTAATGTGATAGAACTATCTCCGGAGAAGATTGTATGAACATGTAGGTCGATTTTTAATTTCATGGATAAACCATCTAAGGATTGTTTTTAACGCTTCCACTTTCGATTTCAGATATCGTTATTTTTCTAAACAATGGTTTAGGTTTATTAATTCTATGTTCAGCCTTAATTTTTTCGGTAATTTTTT
>CAZNLG010000005.1:11015-22864 GCA_964573765.1 uncultured Candidatus Bathyarchaeia archaeon
TCTTCTTTTCTAAACCCAACATCTCCCACATTTTATCTGTTGTTTGGGGAATTATTGGTTGAAACATTGTTGTTAAAGCTTTAACAAGTTGAGTTGCAACATAAATTGTTGTGGCTGTTTCTTGAATGTTTGTTTTAATAGTTTTCCAAGGCTCTTTATCATTAACATATTTATTTGCTAAACGTGAGAGACTCATAACAATGTTGGTAGCATTTTGAAGTCGAAAACGTTTTATGGATTCATCAAACTCCAACTGAGTCTTTTGGATAGACTCTAAAACTTCAAGGTCATATTTGTCAAATTTTCCCGGTTTGGGGATTTTTGCTTCAAAATACCTGTCTAAAAAGGTTAAAACTCTATGAAAAAGGTTTCCCAAAGTGTCGTTAAGATCCGAGTTTACCTTCTCAACAAAAACTTCCCAAGTAAAACTTGTATCCCTTGTTTCAGGTCTTATCGAAAGAAGCGTATATCTCCAATAATCAACCGGGAAGAGTTTAAGAGCTTCATCAATCCATACACCTATCCTTCGACTTTTAGAAAATTTTTGACCTTTAAACAGAAGAAACTCTGTAGAATCCACGGTCCAAGGAAGATTGTAATTTTCACCTGAAGCTTTTAGTAAGGCTGGAAGTATTATTGTATGAAAAGGAATGTTATCTTTACCTATAAAGTAGACAGACCTTGTTTCTGGTTCCAACCAATATTTTTTCCATTCTTCAAGTTTACCCAAATTCTGAAAATATTCCATGGTTGCGGAAATATAGCCTAAAACAGCTTCCATCCAAACATAGATAGTTTTACCTTCAGCACCTGGGAAAGGAGCAGGAATCCCCCATTCATTGTCACGTGTTATCGGTCTTGGTTTTAATCCTTCCTTAATTAAATTTAGAGAAAAATTTTTTGCGTTAACGGGAAGTCTATCGTTTTCTTCTATGTATTTTCGAATTTCTTCAGAAAAAGCTGGTAAATCAAAATACCATTGCTTTGTTTTTTTAAGTTGGGGTGTACTTCCACAAATTGCACATTTTGGGTTAACAAGTTTTAAGGGTTCAAGAAGCCATCCACAAAGGTCACATTGGTCTCCTCTTGCAAGCTCAAATCCACATTTGGGACATTGACCTTGAATAAACCTATCCGGTAAAAATCGTTTACATTCTGGACAATAAGGAAACTCTATCTCTTCCGTAAAAATGTAACCGTTTTTATAGATTTTGAGGAAGAATTCTTGAACAAATTTTTTATGAACAGGGTTTTCTGTTCGAGTATAATTGTCAAAAGAAATACACCAATCTTCAAACAATTTTTTAACTTTTGCATGGTTTTCATCTGTTAATGCTTTTGGAGAAACATTTCTTTTTATTGCCTCAAGCTCGATAGGAGTTCCATGCTCATCTGAACCACTTACAAAAACAACTTCTTCTCCCTTTAACCGTAAATACCTAGCAAAGACATCGGCAGAGAGAGTAGAACCTATGATAGTTCCAAGATGGGGTACATAGTTTATGTAGGGCCATGCTGAAGCAACAAGCCATCTTCCCAAACTAGATTCACCGTTTACTTGTTAACTCTTCAATCTGTATGAGAAGTAACCATACTATTTCTTAGTTTTTGCTTAATGGAAATTTTAGGGTACCTATTTATATGTTGGCTTCTACATGTTATGTTTGTCGTTTACCTACAGGAAACAACTACAAGGGGTCAAAAATGTCTGAATTCAAAGTTAAAGACTTGTCTCTAACTGAAGAAGGAATGTTATCCATTGAATGGGCTGAAAGTAAGATGCCTGTTCTGATGGAAATAAGGAAAGATTTTGAAAAAAGAAGACCTTTAGAAGGGTTAAGGATAGGTGCTTCACTTCATGTAACCAAAGAAACAGCTGTTCTTGTAAAAACCTTAATGAAGGGTGGAGCACAGGTTGCATTGTGTGCTTCAAATCCACTTTCAACCCAAGATGATGTTGCAGCTGCACTTGTGAAGGAAGGAGTTAACGTTTATGCTTGGAAAGGTGAAACTACGGAAGAATATTACTGGTGTATTGAACAGGTGTTAAACCATAAACCAAATTTAACGTTGGATGATGGAGCAGACCTGATAAGCACAATCCATTCAAAAAGAAAAGACATGTTACCTGAAATTGTAGGAGGGACTGAAGAAACAACAACAGGAGTTATTAGACTTAGAGCCATGGCTCAAAAAGGTTTGCTGGGTTATCCTGTTATTGCTGTTAATGATGCTTACACAAAATATCTTTTTGACAATCGTTACGGTACTGGTCAAAGTACCATAGATGGTATCATGAGGGCTACAAGTACGATGATCGCTGGAAAAAATTTTGTTGTTGTCGGATATGGTTGGTGTGGTAAGGGAATAGCCCTACGTGCACGGGGAATGGGTGCAAATGTCATAGTTACAGAAGTAAACCCGTTAAAAGCTTTGGAAGCTTCGATGGACGGTTATGTTGTAATGCCCCTTCTTAAAGCTGCGGAAGTAGGAGACTTTTTTGTAACAGCCACCGGGAATCTTAACGTTATAACTTTAAAACACTTCCAAAAAATGAAGGATGGAGCCATTCTAGCAAACGCAGGTCACTTTAATGTTGAAATAGATATCCCAAAACTTGAGAGTATATCTGTATCAAAAAGGAAGATTCGTCCAAACGTCGAAGAATATAAACTGGAGAACGGAAAAAGAATCTATCTTCTTACGGAAGGACGGTTGGTTAACTTGAGTGCTGCAGAAGGCCATCCACCAGAAGTTATGATGATGTCCTTTGCAAATCAAGCACTTTCGGTTGAATATTTAAGCAAACATGGAAAAAAACTTAAACCTAAGGTTTACAGAGTTCCAGAAAGAATTGATAATAAGGTTGCTTTATTGGCGTTAAAAACCAAAAACATAAAGATAGACAAATTAACAGAAGAACAGAAAAAATATCTTAAAAGTTGGGAAATGGGAACAATTTAACAAAAAAGAGGCGAAAACAGATGGTTGAAATGGACTATGAGAAATGGCTTGAAAGAGCTTACTCAAAACTTTCAAAAACAACTCCCAAAAAAGGAAGATTTGAAATACCAGAAGTCCAACATTTCATCATAGGAAACAGAACATTCATAAAAAACTTTAGACAGATATGTAACGTAATCAACAGGGAAGAACAACATCTACTAAGGTTTCTGGTTAAAGAACTTGCAACAGCTGGAACAATCGAAGGAGACCAGGCTGTGTTTCATGGAAAGTTTAACGAAGCCCTAATTAAACATCTAGTGGAAGATTACATTAAAGAGTATGTTATCTGTCCCGTTTGTCAAAGTCCAGATACAAAAATAGTTAGGGAAGAACGTTTCCGTTTCCTTGTTTGTGAAGCATGTGGAGCAAAATCTTCAATAAGAGCAGGCTAGGAGAAAGTTTTGACGGCAAAAGTTTATGTTAAAGTTGTTAAAGTAAAGAATGAAGTACTTGTAGCTATTTGTGATGAAGAGATTTTAGGTAAGACATTTGAAGATAAAAAAAGAGGCTTAAAATTTGAAGTTAAAGAAAGCTTCTATAAAGGTCTAAAAATTGAACTTGAAGATTCAATTAAATTTTTTGAGAAGGCTTCTGTTGTTAACATGGTTGGAGAGAAAATAGTGGAAAAAGCTGTAAGAAAAGGGTTCATCGAACCTTCAGGGATTGTTTGGATAGCTGGAATACCTCATGCTCAACTTATTAAGATGCGGTAAACTTTAGTTTTTTCTTTTGAAAGTGTGAAATTAAAAGGAAGAAAAAACCAAAAATAGAAAAGTTGTTTTTAATAGGTTATAAAAGCAGTATATGCTTTTATATGTCAACTTGCTATTACGTTTTAGCAAACAAAAACACATTTGATGTGAAACTCTTTGAAAAGAAAAGTCTTAAGTGAAGAAGAATTAAAAGAGCTAATCCTACCAGGTGAAGGACAACTCTTAGGTGTAGTTGTTAAGATGCTTGGTTTTGACAGACTCATCGTTAGATGTACAGATGGGAAGGAAAGACTTTGTAGGATAAGTGGAAAGTTAAAAAGAAGAGTATGGATAAGGGAAGGAGATGTAGTTTTAGTTTCACCTTGGGAATTCCAAAGTGAATCAAAAGCAGACATAGTTTGGAGATATACAGCAAGCCAAGTTGATTGGTTGAAAAAAAACGGTTATCTAAAAATGTAGATAAAACATCAACCTTGGGAGAACTTAAATAATGTCCATAGAAACTTCGGAAGAAGACGGCAAAAAAATTGAGAAAAAACTTCTTTTTAAAGAGAAAGCTTATGAAAAAAGTCAACGGATGAAAATTAAACGGTCTGAAGAATATGAAGTTTTAGAAGAAGTTTTTGATAAACCAACCTTGATGACTATCTACCATCTGATGAATAAAGGTGTGATAGACCGTTTTTTTGGTGCTGTTAAAAGTGGTAAAGAAGCAAAGATCTACAGGGCTATTTCCCCAAAAGGTGAAGAACTTGCTGTTAAAATCTACCTAACAGTTTCAGCTGAGTTTAAAAAGGGAATGCTTCCATACATTGAAGGAGATGCTAGATTTGGGAAAGTAAGACGAGATACACGTTCGTTAATTTATGCTTGGGCTCTTAAGGAATTTAAAAACCTTAAAAAAGCCTATGAAGTAGGTGTTAGAGTTCCAAAACCATATGTTGTGGAAAAAAATGTTTTGGTGGTTGAGTTTATCGGTGAAGATGGTATTCCGGCTCCTCTACTCAAGGAATACGTACCAAAACAACCAGAGAAAGTTTACGAAAAAATTTTGGATTACGTTAAAACACTCTACAGAAAAGGTGGACTTGTGCATGGAGACTTAAGTGAATACAACATAATGGTTAAAGATGAAGAACCAGTCATATTTGATGTATCACAAGCTGTGTTGTTGAGTCATCCTTTAGCTGACCAGTTGCTTCGTAGAGACATAGCAAATTTAAACCGTTTTTTTAGTAAACTTAAAGTAAAGGTTAAACCTGAAGATGAAATTTACATTTGGGTAACAAAAGATGGCTCAAAGTTTTAGGATACGAATCCCGGTTGACCGTGTTGGAGTTTTGATTGGTAAAACCGGATTGGTAAAGAAGAGAATAGAATCTATGTGTAAAGTTAAGTTAAACATAGATAGTGAGACCGGAGAAGTTGAAATATTAGCTGAAGAAAATATGGAAGACCCCACATTGATCTTTAAAGCTCAAAGCATTGTTTTGGCTATAGGTAGAGGATTCTCACCTGAAAAAGCTTTTAGACTTATGGATGATGATGTGATGCTCCACATCATCGACCTAAGAGAAGTCTTAGGTAAGTCAAGACGTAACCTTGTAAGGGTTAAAGGAAGACTTATCGGAAAAGAAGGGAAGACCAGAAGAATAATAGAAGAAACAACCAACGTTGATGTTTCCATCTATGGACATACTGTTGCTCTTTTAGGAAAAGTTGAAGAAGTTGAAATAGCAAAAGAAGCCATCGAAAAACTGGTTAGTGGAAGTCAACATAAGACTGTTTATCAATATTTGGGAAGAAAACGTAGTGAACTTAAACGTAGTAGACTTGAACTGTGGGAAAAACCGCCCTAGAATAATTTTACAAGTACCTGTTAAAGACTTTTCCAAACAATTTAGGAATTTTAATTTAAACCAAAACCTTTTAAGCGTAAAATGGAAGATTTTAGTCTAGAAAAGCCTTCTAGACACCTAAAAGTAGAAAAGTAAATATTTTACTCTAATAATTTGAATAGGAGAAAAGACCAAAACAAAGCTGAATTTCCATGTCCAGAGAAGTTTTCTATGAAATAAGTCCAGCAGACTTTTTCTACAGGAACAGGGACATTGCAGGTTTTAGTAATCCTGCTAGGGCGGTATATTCTGCTGTAAGAGAACTTATCGAAAACTCTCTTGATGCAAGTGAAGTTTACGGATTTCCACCAGACATTTTTGTTAGAGTTACAGCTGAAGACGAAAAAAGTAGTGAAGGAACCGAAACGTATACTATCCGTGTTGAAGATAACGGTTCAGGTGTTCCCGCACGATACATTCCTTCAGCCTTTGGACAAGTCTTCTATGGTTCAAAGTATAAGCTACGTCAGTCTAGAGGAACTTTCGGTCTCGGTGGAACCATGGCTATACTTTATGGTCAAATAACAACAAACAGTCCTGTTAAGGTTATATCTTCCACAGGTGACAGAGCTATCCATGAATATGAGTTGATGATAGATATCCAACGTAACCGTCCAATCGTTTTAAAACATAAATCCTACAAAAACGAAGACTCATGGCACGGTACCATAATAGAAGTCAAAATTGAAGGAGATTATCCTCGAGCAATGCCAAAAATTCTTGAATACCTAAAACAAACAGCAATAGTTGCACCCTATGCAAACCTAACCTTTGTAGACCCAAAAGGAAGACTTTACCGTTTTGAAAGAATAACAGAAGAGATGCCTAAACCACCCACAGAAACAAAACCCCATCCTTATGGCTCGGATGTTGAAACTATTAAACGTATCATTTCTACCACAGAATGTAGGGATATGCTTAGTTTTATGATAACCCATTTCCATAAAATTGGAAGAATAACTGCTGAACGTTTCTTAGAATTTGCAAACATATCCAAGAAGAAAAAACCTCGTAGTCTAACAAACGATGACATAGTAAGACTTGTAAAGGCTATGAAAGAGTTTAAAGGTTTTAGAGCACCTTCCGCTAGTTGTCTCTCACCATTAGGTGAAAACCTACTTAGAGTTGGAATTCAAAAAGAATTAAACCCTGAGTTTATATCGGTTAAACAACGTAACCCTTCTGTTTATTCAGGTTATCCTTTTATAGTGGAAGTAGCCATCGCGTATGGTGGCGGTGTACCTAGGACTGGGGGTATTGTTCTCTACAGGTTTGCAAACAGAATACCCCTACTTTATGATGAAGCAAGTGATGTCTCATGGAAAGTCGTACATACAATGATAAACTGGAAACACTACAATGTAGACCCCCAAGACCCTAGAATAGCTGTGTTCACCCATATATGTTCAACCAAAATCCCCTACAGAAGTGTTGGAAAGGAGTTTATAGCAGACATCCCAGAAATTGAAAGAGAAATCTTGGGTGGTCTTAGGGATGCAGCTCGAGAACTTTCAGCTTACCTTACAAGAAGAAAAGCCATAGAGATGGAAAAAAGAAGAATTGATATTTTTGAAAGATTTCTACCAAAAATCGCAAAATTCTCTACAGAATTGGCGAAAGAAAAAAAGGTTCCGGATGTAAAACCATTGTTGAAGAAGGTGGTGAAATACGGTACAGAAGAAATCCAAGTCTATGAAGGTTAGGAAAAACGAAGTTTTAGAGAGTCTTATAAGGCTTGGAAAACAAATCTACAACCAACTTAGCCTAGAAGATTTCCCATACGTGGAAATGCCAAGTAGGTCGACAAGAAATATTCGTTACGACAAAGAGTTACGTCAATATGTTTTAGGTGACAAATACATTAGAAGAACAGCCAGAAACATTAGACATATCAGACCTTTCACCCAGCTTATTTGGCTTGCAGACATTGTACACCAACTTATCGAAATGGGAAAAACAAGCACCCTCAGAGACATATATTATATGTCTCAAGCTTATGAAGTTGATTTTAGTGACCAAGCAGAATCTGACGATATAATTACGGACCTTGAATCCATCATCTCCTATGCTCGAGAAGATTTTAACGTTTTCCCGGAAGAAAGAAGTGCAATTTATGGAAACCTAACTATAGAGTACACGGTGCCAAAATACGAAGGAAAAAGGCTTAACCTAACAGTTCACCCAGACGGAGTTATGATAGGCCCTGCTCTTACAAGTGCAGATTTTATAGATACTGATGCTGAAATTGTTCTCTGTATCGAGAAGGGTGCTATGTTTACCCGTTTATTGGAAGAAGAAGTTCATAAAAAGTTTAACGCTATTCTGATTCATACCGCAGGTCAAGCTCCAAGAGCTACTAGACATCTTATCCATAGGCTTAATGAAGAGTTAAACCTTCCAGTTTACATTTTTTGTGATGCAGATCCTTGGGGAATGCATATAGCTCAAGTAATCATTTCCGGCTCTGCAAATGCTGCTCATTTAAAGGAACTTACAACACCTGATGCAAAATGGGCGGGGGTATGGGCTTCAGATATCATAAGGTTTAAACTTCCCAGTGAAAAACTAAGTGAACTTGACTTAAAACGTCTTAAGGAACTGGAAAAAGACCCAAGATATTCGGAAGAAATCTGGCAGAAAGAAATTCGTGTTTTTAACAAGATTCAGAAGAAAGCTGAACAAGAAGCTTTCAGTAGGTATGGGTTAACAAAAATTGTTGATGATTATCTACCTCGAAGATTGGAAGAAATGAAAAGTTATTAGCTTTTGTGGTTTAACGTAATCCTTAAACGGTACAAAGGAATATTTTGGTTAAAACTAAAATGATGTTAAAAGGTGTTTGTAGATTGGGGAAAATGCTTCAATGTCCGAAGTGTGGTTTTAGGTTTGACATATCTTATGGTAGGGCTTTTGCATGTAGTGGTTGTCCATCTGTTGTTCAATGTTCGATGGCTAAATGTCCAAAATGTGGGTATGAGTTTCCGGTTTAAGTTTTTCTCTAGCGATATGTTTATATTTCTCTAGCGACATATATCTCTAGCGACATAGAAGGTGAAAAAATTGGCCAAAGTACAAAGCCTAATCCCACGTGGTTTCTCCCGTTTCTACATCCTACACCTACTCAAGGAAAAACCCATGACTGGAAAAGAAATAATAGAAGAAGCTGAAAAAAGAAGCGGAGGAATCTGGAAACCTTCACCAGGACTTGTTTATCCACTTTTAGGGAGACTACTTTCAGAAGGTTTGATAACAGAAACCGAAGAAGGTAAGTTTAAAATAACCAAAGAAGGTGAAGAAAGCCTAAACCAACGTGTAAAACTTCAAGAACAAATGGAAAAACAAATGGAAGTCCTAAGACGTCTAGGTTTTCAAGTACTTTCAATAGGTAAACTCATGGTTGAAGAAACCCTTGACAAAATAACATGGTTAGCATCTATCCTCCACACAGACCTTAAAAAAACATCCAAAGACACAAGAAAAAAAATTTTAACAAAATATAAGGCTTTTCTTGAAGGAGAACTAGAAAGACTTAGAAAGGAAGAAAAACAAACCTAAAACACCCAAAAATTTTTTGGACTCAGAAAATCTTAAATCAGAAATAACCTAATTCTTAAAACTGGGGGCCCGTAGCTCAGCTAGGTTTCCGGTAAACCAGGCCTAAAAGAGCGACAGAAAAATGTTGAAGCTCATAACCTGTTGGTCTCCGGTTCAAATCCGGACGGGCCCACCAAAACGACAAAACTTTTAAAATTCAACTAAGATAATTTGACAATGAGTTTTAAGTTCGACGCTCCGGTAGTATAGCCCGGTTAAGTATACCGGCCTTTCGAGCCGGTGGTCGCGGGTTCAAATCCCGCCCGGAGCACCACAAAATTGGTATAAATCTTTATTAATAACGGCTGAGAATAGGCTTAGAACGCTTGGCTTAGTATGTGAGACTTGGGGTAAGAAGCCTCAACAGCTTTTACAAGAGGCAAAGCAAAACCAAGAGGAGTTTGAGAATGACCTAAGCGATTTCATCGATTCGCTTTTTGCTATAGCTTCTATATCTTCACCATCACCAAGAAAGGAAACGAGCTTAATGTTCGTATTCGCCATTGCTGTCTGGCTTAGGCAGTTCTGGGATGCAAAGATTAACCCTTCGCAATAGTCCCGAATGATTTGCGGTACCTGTTCAATAAACGGCATACCAAGCTCTACTGTTGTTTCTTTCCATTTCCTCTGTGCATAAAACCATCTGTTAGCCTCGTCTAAAACCGTGCAATGCGTAAGCTTTGAGCGCTCACCACCAACCATCCTATAATAGAATAGGTAAGCTAGAATATACTCAACAAGGAAGTTTGCTTCATCCCTCCTAAGCTGGTCAACCTCTAACACTGTTGGATGCATGCATATTTCTTCTAAACGCATGCCCTCTCGAACATCAACCACATCTTTCAAAACAATTAACAGGCTTGCTAAACGATTGGTAACAACGGCGAAGTATTCCTGCTTGCGTCTATTCTTCTCTTCTTTCTTAACGATGAACTCGTAAAGTTCTCTGAGCGTTGGGTAGCTTCTCTTATGTTTTTCATAAAGCTGGGCTAAGTGTTCCATCATGTAGTTTTCGTTCGGGGAGAACCAGTAGAAGGAATGGGCAAAAAGATCGCATACTATTGTCATCCAAATCTTTGGCGATACACCTTCAGGCGGTTCTAGGGGATTGATTCTCAACCAGTTCCATCTAACTACCCAAACGCCTTCCCTGACTAGGCTTCTTAAGTCTCGTTTAAAGTCTATAGCCAGCCAGGTTATTCCAGCTTGAGTTAGCTGTCTTAACAGATTTACGATTAAACATGTTTTCCCTGAACCGGTAGCACCGAATATGGCTAAATGCTTGTTTAAGCTTTCTAAATCTACAGCAAAAGGATGAACTTGTTTATCGCCATGGAGGATGTTTCCTAAAATTATTTGTCCGCTGCATTCTTCTTTTGAAGGTATTTCTAGTAGAGGTTTTTTGCTGAAAAACAGCCTTGGTGTGTGGATGCTTAAAATTGATTCTATATCTTCTCTAAGCTCTTTTCTTTCCTCGGAATCGCTTAACGTATATGCTTTAAACAGGTTTTCAACAAGCTTTTTATCTAAATAGGTATTCGCTAATCGACTTGCTATACCAAGGTTTTCCTCTATCCACTCTTTTTCTTTCATTATTCCCACCTCCAAAAAATAAAACTATCCATTTGCACCGTGGACAGTAAACCTTTCCCTTATGCATCTTAGAATGCTTAGGGCAGATAGGCTTCAAACATCTCTCACAAATTCTTAAGCAGTCTTTGCAAACCAGAGCATCACAGTTTTTGTACTGGCACTGTCCACCTATCTCGGATACGTCATGAATAAAGTGACCACAGGATAGGAGGAAGCCAAACCTAACCTTCTTCCTCTGAACAACACCGTTTTGCTGGGTAATGCTTCTTTTAATCCTTTGGAGAATATCGCTTTTAGCTGAAATTTTTCCAACTAAAATGTCCTCTTCTACAGCTTCATAATCTCCACTATTCTCCTCACTGTTCAAAATTATTCACCTTAAAAATAGAAGGGTTTGGTGATTTCAGTCAGGGGTAAGGAGTATTAATGCAAAGATGAAAGTGAAAATTGATAGCCATAAAGCCAGCCATCCCCAACCCCAATAGCCTACACATTCAGGCCACGGTATACGGAAAAATACGTCTATGAAAAAAGAAAAGGAAAAAATGCTAATGAATAGTAGAAAGATACCTGCTATTATTTCATTTTCTCGTTCCTTGCGTTGACTGTAAACAGCGAATTTTCCCTCTCTCTTATCAAAAACGTATGTTTCATCTTCATCTGACATTGCTCACCACCTATCCACATGGAATTCTACGGATGACAACCCTTGGCCTATGTTCGGTGGCTTTCTCTTTTCCTGGGCTTCGTACGTTTTCAATGCTAACTTTTGTTTGAACTTGACAGCCATGAGTTTCAGGTTTTCTATGTTCGTAGCAGAGTGTTCTTCCACAAATCCTACAAGCGTAAGGTAACCCATCGATCTCCTTTAGACAGTACTCACAGATGTTAACTGGTAACCCAGCAATATTCTTAATCAGAATCTGATCCCTGCTTATTTTCATACCAGTAGCTTTTTCATACAATCTTTTAGAGAACTCTATCGCTATCTCCTCGCACTTTGAAGGTGGAAGGCTTGCATCAGTAATAGCTATCTGAATGTGGT
>CAZNLG010000006.1:0-6725 GCA_964573765.1 uncultured Candidatus Bathyarchaeia archaeon
GTGGGAGAAGGAAGGGGCAAAAATTCTTCATGTAATCGACTTGGATGCCACAATCTCTGGTAGTTTAAAAAACAGAGAAATTGTAAAAAAAATCTTGAAGGAAGTTAAAATTCCTGTTGAAGTTGGTGGAGGAATTAGGTCTGTTGAAGATGTGGTATCGCTTGTTACCGCTGGTGCACGTTGGGTTATCCTAGGTACGGTAGCCATTGAAAATCCGGAACTTGTTTACAGAATCGTTAAAACAGTTACTTCAAAACATGTAATAATTGCTTTAGATTCAAGAAAAAACATTGTACTTAAAAACGGATGGAAAAAAGAAACTTCTAAATCTCCTCAAGAAATACTTAAATTTTACGAACCATTGGATTTAGCAGCATTTCTCTTTACTGATGTTGAAGTTGAAGGTACGATGAAAGGTATTAACCTAAAAAACGTGGTAAATCTTGTAAAATCCACACGTACACCCATAATCTATTCGGGAGGAATAGCTTCCCTCCAAGATATCTTAAAAATTCTGAAAACGGGTGTAAAGGGAGTCGTTGTTGGAAGAGCCTTATATGAAGGATGTTTTACCTTAAAAGAAGCAGAAGAGGCTGTAAAAAATGCGTTTAGCAAAAGTTAAACGTTCAACAAAAGAGACAGTAGTAGAAGTAAATCTAAATCTTGACGGTGAAGGAAAAACAAAACTACAGACGGGAAAACCTTTTTTCGACCATTTGCTTGATTCTTTTGCATTTCATGGAATGTTTGACCTCGAAGTTTATGCTGAAAGTAAGATGGCTTCAGGGGACCATCATCTCATTGAAGATGTGGGGCTTGTGTTAGGTCAAGCTTTGGAGAAGGCTTTGGGTGAAAAAGAAGGTATAGGTAGGTTTGGAAATGTAGTTATTCCCATGGATGATGCTTTAATACTTGTTTCTGTAGACCTTTCAGGTAGAATCTACTTTGAATCAAACCTTAAATTTGAGTACGAAAAAATTGAAGAAGTTTCTTCTCAGATGATAAACCATTTTCTAAAATCTTTTGCTGAAGGGGGAAAATTCAATCTTCATGTTGTTGCACTACGTGGTATAAACGACCACCATAAAGCTGAAGCTACCTTTAAAGCACTGGGTAAAGCCCTAAACCAAGCTGTAAAAATCAAAACAGAACGTAGAGGAAAAATTCCAAGTGTTAAGGGTGTATGTTAAACCAAAAATTGTTTTGGTGTGTTAATATGCTTGAGCCTCTCAGGCTTAGTGAACTTGAAGAAAAAGTTTTACAAAAATTTATCCGGAGAAACAAACAAAACCTTCAGAACATCAAAGACAATGTTTTAGAGATTTTAGAAGAAGTTAGAAAAAACGGGGATAAAGCACTTATTAAATATACAAAAATTTATGATGGTGTAAAACTATCCCCGAATAAGTTAAAAGTTTCTGAAGATGAAATTCTTCAGGCTTACCGTGAAGTTCCAAAAAGTTTGATAAAAGCCATAAAAGAAGCTTCAAAAAATCTGAAAGAAGTTCATGAAAAACAGCTTCCTAACGAAAAAATCCTTAAAAAAACTGAAGGGGTTTACGTTAAAGAAGTTTTTAAACCTTTAGAATCTGTCGGATTGTATGTTCCAGGTGGACGTGTTCCTTATCCTTCCACGGTACTTATGTTGGGTGTACCTGCAAAGGTTGCAGGTGTTAAAAAAATTGTTGTATGTACACCACCTGGAAAAGATGGAAAGATTAACCCGGCTATTCTTGTTGCTTCTGATATGGTTGGGGTTGATGAGATCTATAGGGTGGGGGGAGTCCAAGCTATAGGTGCTTTAGCTTACGGAACCAGAACAATACCAAAAGTTGACAAAATCGTAGGTCCAGGAAACATCTATGTAACCACAGCAAAAACAGCTGTTTATGGAGAAGTGGGGATAGATTTTCCAGCTGGTCCCACTGAAATAATGGTGTTTGCAGATGAAACTGCAAAACCTAACCTAGTGGTTGTTGACCTACTTTCCCAAGCAGAACATGACCCGTTAGCTGTTCCAATTTTAGTTACAACTTCCGAAGAATTGGCGTTTAAAGTAAGAGAAAAAATTTTAACATCTTTTAGAAGAAGACTGACAAAAAAGACGATTAAACAATCCATAAAAAAACATGCAGCCATATTGATTGCTAAAAATGAAGAAGAAGCAATAAATTTCATCAACAAATTTGCACCTGAACATCTGGAAATAATGACAAAAAACCCAGAAAAAATCATTCCGTTAATAAACAACGTTGGTTCAATTTCCCTTGGAAAATATACACCCGTCGCAGTTGTAGATTATGCTGTTGGAATAAGTCATGTCCTCCCAACCGGAGGAGCGGCATCTTTTCACTCAGGGTTATCTGTTTATGACTTCCTCAAAGTTGTTCATGTTCAAAAATTAACAAAGGAAGGGTTACAAAAAATGAAAAATGTTGTTGAAGTTTTTTCAAAAATTGAAGGTTTAGATTGGCATGAAAAATCTGTAAAAGAGAGGTTAAAGGGAAGGTAGAAAGTTGAAGCTAGATGTTTTAAAAGAAGTTTATGAAGTTGTCCAAGATAGAAAAACCAATCCTAAGCCTTCTTCTTATGTCTCGAGTTTAATCAGGGAAGGTTTAGAAAAAATTTTAGCTAAGGTTGAAGAAGAATCAGAAGAACTTATAGAAGCTGCTAGACAGGATAATCCTTCCGAAATTATTCATGAAGCCGTTGACCTCATTTTTCATGTTTTTGTTTTACTTGTTTCAAAAAATATAAAACTGGAAGAAATTCTTGAAGAATTCCGGAAGAGAAGAAAATGAAAAAAAATTTAACTCTTCCTCCTGAAAAAGCAAAGGAAATAGCGGAAAAACTAAACTACCGACATAACGGTTTAATCACAGTCATTGTTCAGGAAGTTTTAACCAACAAAATATTGATGGTTGCTTTTGCAAACAAAGAAGCTGTTGAAAAAACTTTAACCACTGGAATGATGCATTACTGGAGTACTGAACGTAAAAAACTATGGTTAAAAGGTGAGACTTCCGGTCACTATCAGTTTCTTCAAGAAATGTATATCGACTGTGATGCTGATTCAATCCTTGTTAAGGTTCATCAGGTTGGTGTAGCATGCCATTTAGGTTACAAATCATGTTTCTTCCGTAAACTTATAAACGGAAATCTTCAAACAATAGAAGAAAAACCAAAATCTTAAAAAGGATGGTGTAATTCCCGTTTTGTCTTCAGACCCCCCTAAAACGAAAAAAAATCAAACAATTTCTTCTAGAAGAATAGACCTTCACATCCATTCATTACTAAGTGATGGAGAACTTTTACCAAGTGAGATATTAAGAAGAGCTGAAGCATTAGGCTATGAAGCAATAGCCATAACAGACCATGTAGACACATCAAACCTAGAATCGGTAATTTCAAAACTTGTAAAGTTTTCTGAAGAATTGGAGAAATACTCAACTAGAACTAGATTTTATCCTGGTGTAGAATTAACCCACATCCCCCCCACAAAAATCGCTTCCATGGCTTTTAAAGCAAAGAAACTTGGAGCTTTGTTGGTGGTTGTCCATGGTGAAACTTTGGTTGAACCAGTTATGTCTAACACAAACCATGTTGCTGTTGAATGTGGTGAAGTTGAAATTTTAGCTCATCCAGGTTTAATAACACTTGAAGATTGTATGCTTGCAAAAACAAACGATGTGTACTTGGAGTTAACAACAAGAAGTGGACATTGTTTAACTAACGGACATGTGGCAAAACAAGCTTTAAAAGTCGGTGCAAAACTACTGGTAAATACTGATTCACATAAACCTGAAGACCTTATCACTCAGGATACTGCTTTTAAGGTTGCTTTGGGGTCTGGTTTGGATGAAAAACAAGCAATTGAAGTAGTTGAAGAAAACCCTCGAAAGCTTTTAAAAAAAATTCATGGTTGACCTATTTTATCCAGCCCGAATTCTTTATGTAAGATTCTGACAGCTTTTTCTCCTTCAGTCTCCTTAACTACAAAGGATATGTTAAGTTCTGAAGAGCCTTGTGCAATCATTCTTACGTTTATTTTTTCACGTCCAACAGCACCAAAAACTTTTGCAGCTACACCTGGTGTACCAACCATCCCTGCTCCCACAAGTGCTATTACACAAATGTCATCTTCAGCCTTAATTTCACGTGCAATTTTTCCATCCAAAAGGAAAAGTTCAAGTGTACTTAAAGCATCTTCAAGTTTTTCTCTTGGAATTACGACGGAAATGTTAGCTTCTGAAGAGCTTTGGGAAATCATAAGAATGTTAACGTTTTTTTCTCCAAGTATTCTAAAAAGTTTTGCTGCGGTTCCGGGAGTGCCAAACATAGATGCTCCACTTACAGTTATTAAAGCTGCTTTACGAATGAGTGAAACCGCTTTAACTATGGAGCTTGGTTCTATGTTCTGTTCTTTTACGATGAGTGTACCTGGATTCTCCGGTTTAAAAGTGTTCCTTACTCTTACAGGAATCCCTTTTTTCATGATGAGTTCGATAGCTCCTGGATGAACCATTTTTGCTCCAAAATAAGCCATCTCCATAGCTTCTGTATAGGAAAGTTGTTGAATTGTTCTTGCATTAGGTTCAATTTTGGGGTCAGTTGTCATTACACCATCAACATCAGTCCATATCCAAACTTCATCCACATCCAAGGCATACCCTAGAATTGTAGCTGTACAGTCTGAACCACCCCTACCAAGAGTTGTAATTATCCCGTTTTGGTCTGCAGCTATAAATCCAGTTACGACGGGTACGACGTTTTTTTCAAGAAGACCTTGAAGTTTACCTCTAACCTGATGAGTTGTAACTTCCATAAGGGGTTGGGCACTCCCAAAATTTGAATCTGTGACGATTCCCACATCCTTTCCAGTAAACCATTGAGTATCCACATTTCTGGAAAGTAAAGCTCCCCAAACAATTGGTGTTGAAAGTCTTTCACCAAACGAAAGAACATAATCTTTGATTCTTGGAGTAACTTCCCGTAGGTAAGCAATACCAACTAAAACATCCTTAAGCTCTAGAAAAGTCTCTTCCACTATTTCTTCAACCTTATTTAAAGCATTTTTGTCCTGAACAGAGTTTTTGTAAGCTTCTTCATGTCTTTCCTTAAGTTTTTCAAGAAAATCAGGAATGATGTCTTTGTTACCTTTACCAGCTAAATTACAAACTTCAACAAGTTTATCCGTTACTCCGGCTAAAGCTGAAACAACAACTACAGTTTTATGGTTCTTTTTTACATGTTCAGTAACAATTTTGCTTACATGACTTATACATTTACTATCTGCAACAGAAGTTCCACCAAACTTCATTACCAACTTCATTTTTATTCACTTTTGACTTTCATTATCTCCTGTTTAAACTTTTGATATGTTACGTTTTATAGTTAAAAGGTCTCTTAAAATTGCACTCGCGGTTTCCGTTCCACCAGCACCTCTCCCTACGATTGTTTCTTCTCCAGCATACTTTGAAACAAAAGTTACAGCATTCAAAACTCCACCTACACAAAGAGGGTTAGTTTTGGGAATTTCTTCGGGTGAAACTTTAAGTTCCGTGTCGGCTGAAGCTATCAGTTTAATCTCACAGCCTTTTCTTAAGGCTTTTTCCACATCTTCTAAGGTTATATCTCGAATTCCCTTAATCTTTACATCCTTTAACACGGTTTTTAAACCTAAAACCCAGTTAGATAAAATTACAAGTTTACATGCAGAATCAAAACCATCCACATCCATAGAAGGGTCTGCTTCAGCGTAACCTGCTCTTTGTGCTTCGGTTAATGCTTCTTCAAAAGGAATATGTTCATGGGTCATTTTTGTGAGAATATAATTTGTTGTACCGTTAAGTATACCTCTAATTGAAACTATCTGGTCTCCTTCTAAACATCTTTTAGCAAACTCTAAAATGGGTGTACCACCTCCAACACAACCACTAAACCTGAGAAAAACATTGTTGTATTGAGCTAATTCCATTAAAGCTGGAAAAGCAAGAGCTAAAGGTCCTTTGTTGGTTGTTATTACATGTTTTCCCGTCCTTAAAGCTGTTTTTATGTGAGTTAATCCAGGTTCACCATCAACGATGTTTGTTGGTGTAACTTCAACCATAACTTCAGCATCAACTTCTTCCAAGATTTTAACAGGATTTGCTTCAGGAATACCATTTTCTTTGTCCATGGAAACTGAACCTTTCATGGTTTTTACTTCTAAAATTTTTTGTAAATCTAATCCTTTCGGGTTTAAGGCTGCTCCGCTTCTATCAACAACAGCTACAACTTTTGGATGAAATTTAAATCTCTTTTTTAGGTCTTTTTCACGTTTTAACAATAACTTAACAAAACTTTGACCAACAACTCCAAATCCGATGATGATTATTCTCAACTTAAACACCAACAATCTTTTTTACAGCATCAACATGTGCATCTACTTCAACAGGTTTTCTGAAAAACTTAACTGGGGTGTCTGGGTCTTTTAGCCCATGACCAGTTGTAACACAAACCACAACTTCGTTTTTATCTATTTCTCCAGCTTCTAAAAGTTTTTTTAAACCTGCAATTGAAGAAGCCCCTGCAGGTTCAACAAATAAACCTTCATTTCTGGCTAAGATTTTTTGAGCTTCAAGTATTTCTTCATCAGTAACGATTTCAGCCTTACCGTTTGATTGTCTGATTGCACGAATAGCCTTTTTCCAATTAACAGGAGAACCAATTCTTATGGCCGTAGC